>JANXRO010000182.1 GCA_025356765.1 Hyphomicrobiales bacterium
CCAGCTCGGATTTAATCCGCGCGTTTGAAACACGTTTTGAATCATCATAAAAACTTCGGGCCATCGGTGACAGATTGGCATTTTCAAATTCAACTTCTGGCGGCGGGGGCATTTTTAAAAGCTCTGCCGCAAAGGTTACAACATCTTGCGGGGGGCAAGGCAAATCATCGGCCACGTTATAAACCCGACCCGGATTTGGGTGTTGAATTGACGCGTACAAAATTCCTGCAATATCGTCCACATGAATGCGGCTGAAAATTTGGCCTTGCTTGATCACGCGTCTGGCTGACCCATCTTTCACACTTTCCAATTGGTTGCGGCCGGGGCCATAAATTCCAGGCAATCTGAAAACATGAGCTTTGAATGGCGCCCAAGCTGCTTCGGCCAAAACACGTCTTTTTGCGCGATCATTGTTGGGCGTCAGTTCTGTGTCTTCAGTCACAACGCCGCCGCCGTGATCTCCATAAACGCCTGTTGTTGAAAGATAAGCCAGCCATTTGAATGGATGATTGAGGCTTTGCGAAAATTTCAAAACGACAGGATCCCCCATTTCTGTGGGCGGCACAGACGACAAGATATGCGTGACAGATTTTGGAATGTCTTGCATGGCATCAAAACGCAGACCTTCAAAACCCAGTGCAACAATTTCATCAACGCCTTGCGCACTGCGGCTTGTGCCCGATATTTTCCACATTGAAGGGTCAAGCCTTTTTGCCAGCGCGCGCGCTGTAAACCCAAAGCCAAAACATAGTAGATGATTCACTGACACAATTCTCCCAAAGCCCATATGGCCATATCGCTGACAAGCGGCGATTGATCTGATTGCAATTTTTCAACGAGACTTATCAAACTTTTATCACCGCTGTTGCCCGCCGCCACCAGACAGTTGCGAATAAAGCGGTCTCGCCCAATGCGTTTTACTGGCGAGCGTGAAAAGAATTTCCGAAACCCCGCGTCATCCAGCTTCAACAATTCAGTCAAGGAAGGCTTGATCAATTCCTCGCGCGCTTTGAGTTTTATCTCGTGGGCCGCACTTGCAAATTTATTCCACGGGCAGGCAGCCAAACAATCATCACAACCATAAATGCGATTGCCGATGGCTTTGCGAAATTCTTCAGGAATTTGGCCTTTGTGTTCGATGGTCAAATATGAAATGCAGCGCCTTGCATCAATCTGGTGGGGTGCCGTGAATGCCTGTGTTGGGCAAATGTCCAAACACGCTTGGCAAGTTCCGCAACGATCGGTTTCGGGTTGATCTATTGGTAATTTAAGATCTGTCAAAATAACGCCGAGAAAAAACCAAGACCCTAATTGACGCGAAACAAGGTTGGTGTGTTTGCCTTGCCAACCCAAGCCCGCCAAAGCGGCCAAAGGCTTTTCCATCAACGGGGCCGTATCCACAAACACTTTGACGTTAGCGCCTGATGCTTTTGCAAACCACGTTGCAAGGTTTTTCAACTTTGATTTTATGATGTCGTGATAATCACCATTCAAGGCATAGGTTGAAATGACACCTGTGGATTTCTCATCAAGTCGCGCGAAGTTATCCAAGCCTTGACCGTAATTCATGGCGAGCACGATAGCCGATTGCGCTTCGCGCCACATTGCATCTGGCGAGACACGTCTCTCAAATGTTTCAGCCATCCACGCCATATCGCCATGGTGGCCCTGATCGAGATAAGCCGAAAGATGACACGCAACACTATCTGGCAGTTTCGCTTGGGTTATGCCGATGGCAGCAAAACCAAGGCTTAGTGCTTGCTGGTATAGATTTGCCCGAAGATCAGAAATCAAGATCAGCGTAACTGGGTGAAGCTGACATGGCAGGCACTGTGTCTGAAAGTAAAACGCGAAAGGCTGGCCTTGATTTGATGCGTTGATACCAACTTTTGGCCACCAGATTTTCAGACCAATTGATATCACCTAAATAATCGATCGCAGAAATATGAGCTGCCGCTGCCAAATCTGCCAATGATAAATCTTCGCCCGCAAGCCAAGAGCGTTCTTCGGCAAGCCAAGCCACATAATCCAAGTGTGGTTTTAGGCGCTGCAACGCCAAGCGCACGCGGCCCATATCGGGCGCTGAAGCTGTTGGCATAAAGCGTTTGACGACTTTTTCAGTGAGCAGTGGCTCGGATACTTCAGTGTAAAATTTCACATCAAACCATGCGACAAGCCGGCGAATTTCAGCGCGCTGATAGGCTGTGCCCGGCAAAAGCGATGGGGTTGGATAAGCCTCTTCAATATATTCACTTAATGCTTCGCTGCCGCAAATTGCCAGCCCGGAATCTTCCACAAGCACAGGTACCAGACCTGATGGATTGAGATCGAGCAAAGCCGGGCTTGGCAACCATGGCCGTTCATCGACCAGCTGGCAGGCTTGGCTCTTTTCGGAAAGTTGCAGCCGCGTGCGGCGCGAGTAAGGATCAAGGGTAAATTGGTAAAGCCTTGGCATTGGCGCAGATTCATTCTCTCACAAAAAATTAAGGAAGCATGCCGCCATTGCTTCCAACTCCCTTGGCCTATAAAGCTTTCGTCATTCCGCAGCAAGCGATTCTGATTTGACGTCGATCCCACATCTTGAGGCTTTTATGGCACCTGAACATATGTCTTTTCTACAAATTATTGTTTTAGCGCTTATTCAAGGTATAACAGAATATCTGCCCATTTCATCTTCGGGGCATTCGATTTTGGTTCCGGCACTGACAGGTTGGCCAGACCAAGGGGATTTGACGGATGCAGTCACAAACCTTGGAACGGTTGCGGCAACCACGGTGTTTTTTTGGCGTGATGTGGTTTCAATGTTTCACGGCCTTTTGGATTTGGTGCTGCGGCGCGTAACGCCATCTTCCAAACTGGTCACCAATGTGATCGTGGCCACAATCCCGGTGATCATCTTCGGTGTTATTCTTCATGCAACAAAACTTGATCAACATCTGCGTTCACCTCTTTTGATCGCAATTAACTTTATCGTCTTTGGTATTGCACTTTATGCCGCTGATGAATTTGGTTTAAAAGTGAACACCATTTCAGACATCACTCCGCGCACCGCATTGTATTTTGGTCTTGCGCAGATGTTATCGCTGGGCCACGGAACAAGCCGTTCTGGTGTTACCATTACTGCTGGCCGCTTTTTGGGTTTTGTGCGTTCTGATGCCGCACGATTTTCGTTTTTAATGTCTATTCCTGCAAATTTTGCGGGGTCTGCATTCAAGCTTTTGCAGGCGGCCAAAGATCACACGCCGATCACCAGCGATATGTTGATTTGTACTGTTTTAACGTTTTTCATCGGCCTCGGCACGGTGGCTTTTTTAATGAAGCTTATCCGCACTCAAAGCTTTTTGCCGTTTGTAATTTATCGCGTGATCTTCGGTGGCGCTTTGCTTGGCCTGATTTATTCTGGCATGACATTTGGCGCGGTAAACTGACCGGCTTTGCGGAAACGATAAAGATAGCTTGGCACGATAGCATCAATCCGGCGGGGCATAATCCCTAAGCCTTCCAACGTGCGGCCTTCAGCGATTGCCGCGGCTGAAACTGTATTATCCAATTTCAGCATTTCAACCTGATCCATGGTGATGGGGGCTTTGGGCAAAATTCCTGCCACAGCACCAATAACTGTTGCCACCGGGAAAGGCAAAGGCAACAAAAGGCGCTTTCGTTGAGTGACGGCTAAAACATATTGAAGAAGTTCTCTGAAAGTCTTTTGTTCAGGCCCACCCAGTTCATAAGCTTTGCCATCAGAGACACCACGATCAATCAATGTGGCCACAGCCTCTGCCACATCACCCACAAACACCGGTTGGAATTTTGTATTGGCGCCAATTAATGGCAGGACCGGCGAGAAACGGGCCATGGCGGCAAATTTATTGAAAAACGTATCTTCTGGCCCAAACACAATTGAGGGGCGCAAGATCATCACATTTGGAAATGCGGCGCGGGCCTTGGCTTCACCAACACCGCGCGATTTAACATAGTTGCTAGTTGATGGCTGATCAGCACCCAAACCAGAAAGATGGATGAACACTTGCGCTTTTGATGCCTTTGCAGCTTTGGCCACGGCTTCAGCCCCAAACACATGAACGGCATCATAGGTTTGTGCGCCGGAGTTTGAAAAGACTGCAGAAAGATTGACGACGGCAAAGGCGCCATCACAGGCGGCGGCAATGGAAGCGGGATAACGCACATTGGCTTGCACGGGAACAATTTGACCAGGAACACCCAAAGGCACAACATGGCCCGCCAGATCTGGCCTTCTGCACGCCACGCGAATGCGATAGCCCCTTTTGGCCAAGCTGCGAACCACATGACGCCCTACGAAACCTGATCCTCCGATGAGGGTTATGAGCTTATCTGAATTGTTCATTATGATCTCCACGGCAACATAGTGTCATTGAGCAAAACCCTGACCAACACTCAAGCCCCAATTAAGACTAGAGACTATTCAACGCATCTGGAAGCTCAGCCAAAGAATGCAGCCATTTTGTAGGTTGGGCGGGTGCTATTTTAAGGTTTTGGGCGTGGCTGTTGCGCCCATCATCAAGAATGCCAAAACTTGGCCAGCCCAAATCTCGCGGTGCGATAAAATCCTTGGCGGGGTTGTCTGCCACATAAACATAGACCTTGCTTGGCCAAAGTTTTTGCAC
Source organism: Hyphomicrobiales bacterium (assembly GCA_025356765.1). Taxonomy (GTDB): domain Bacteria; phylum Pseudomonadota; class Alphaproteobacteria; order Rhizobiales; family Aestuariivirgaceae; genus Aestuariivirga. The sequence continues at coordinate 4,647 of JANXRO010000182.1, forward strand.
CGCCAGAAATGCGCGTTGATCAGGCTTGGTCACACCGACCTCAGCAGAAATGAAAGCCGGAATATGGCCAAGACCCAAAGCGTGAAGTTTTTGACGCTGTGTGAACGAACGGCCATCGGTTATGATCGCCAGACCGGCACAAAACGATTCAGCCCAGTGCAGAATTTCCTTGGCCGTATCATCCAGACCGATATTGGGGTGATGCAACCTGTAAACCCAGATCAGCGATTCATGCATTGTGGGTGGAACATTGAGCTTTGCAATTAAAACATCAATTGCACGGCCAGAGCGCAATTCCTGCTCAGATAAAACCCGCGCGCTTTTGGCGCTAAAACCTAAACGATCCAGCTGCGCCAGCACAGCGGCAATTCCTGATCGCACGTAATCAATTTCTTTGTAAAGCGTGTCATCCAAATCAAACACGAGGCAAATGTCATTGAGGTTTGGCATTTTTCACCCATATTGCCGCATCGTAGCGCAGCATCAACAAATCACTTTCCCAAGAATCAAACGGCTGTGGCGCTTTGCCCAACAAGGTTTCGGCCACCAACCAATCGACAAATTTTGCCCCCGCCTGATGCGTCAACGGGTATCCGCCGCCAAAGCGAGGGTTGACTTCAAGACCCACAACATCATCGCTATTTTCATCATAAAACACTTGAATGGTGATGCAGCCTTGCACATTGCGCCAATTTTGAAGACCGGTTTTCAGTTTTTCAAATAACCCATTGCGGCAGGTTATGCCCTTGGACACTTCACCGGCCCGCACATCCAAACGCAACCGCGGCACGATAGATTTAACCTGTGAAGCCAAATCAAAATAAGCATCCACTGTATATTCGCGGTATGGCAGTCCAATATATTCCATCAGCATATATGCCTCCGGTGATTGGCGCAGTTCAGCAAGCCTTGTGCCATCATGCAGCAACATGGCACCCTTGCTTGAGCTGCCAGACGCTGGCTTTGCAAAGACTGGAAAACTTGGGTTATCCCAATCCATCAGCTTGGGATAGCGAACGCCGATTGCCTCAAATAGTGGGCCTGATTGAGTTTTATCACGACACTGGCGCACAAAACTTTCATCAGACACGGAAATATGTGTGCCCTGCTGAGCAAGCTTGGACTTGATTTTTGCCAAGGGTAAAAGTTCAGTATCAATAGTTGGAACGATCAGTCCCACGGAATTTGTGGCCGCAACCTGTTCGATGAAATCGGCAAAGCCCGCGTCGCCAGCGCGCGGTGATGGAAAGCATTGATCTGCCACCTGGCTGGCCGAAGACAGGCTTGGGTTCAAATCAGTTGCAAAAACCTTGGCGCTGGCTAACAGAGAATCGCGCGCGGCCAAAAAACATCGTACAAGTTCAACCCGTCTTCCCGCCGACAAGATCAAGATATTCGTGCGTTTGTTCCCCATTTTCTCAACTTAGGCGCTTAGATTGGGATTCGCAAACCGTGGTGTCCTGAGTTTTGTTGACAAGAACCCAAGTGCCCGCTTAGAAGCGGCGCGTTGCCCTGATGGCGGAATTGGTAGACGCGCACGGTTCAGGTCCGTGTGCCGAAAGGCGTGGAGGTTCGAGTCCTCTTCAGGGCACCATCTTTTCTCATCCTTGCCGTTTTGTGGCCACTCTTGTATGGCTTTGCACATCTGAAACCAGAGTGATTTTTTGATGACCATAAAACTGTATCGCGGTGATTTGGATGACACGCTTTACAAAGAAATTGATTACGTGCGATC
>JANXRO010000249.1 GCA_025356765.1 Hyphomicrobiales bacterium
AAGTGTTAATAACTTGCCAAAACCTTGATGGCGTCTAGAGCGTATAATTCTGGCACATTTACGGCAGGAAAACATGAAACAAATGATCGCGGATCAAAAAACCATTCTTATCACCGGCTGTTCTTCTGGCATCGGGCATGCCTGTGCCACAATCTTGAAGGCTAGAGGTTACCGGGTTTTTGCAACCGTGCGCAACGCTGAAGACAAAGCCCGCCTTGAGGGCGAGGGACTTGAGGTTTTGATTATCGATTACCGCGACAGCGCATCGCTGAAGGCTTGCGTGGCCGAAGTTTCCAAACGCACGGGTGGCATGCTTTATGCGCTGTTCAACAATGGTGCCCATGGCCAACCGGGTGCTGTTGAAGATTTGTCACGCGAGGTTCTGGAGCAACAGTTTTCAACCGGCTTTTTTGGCTGGCATGAATTGACAGTGCTGTGCATGCCTTTAATTCGGGCCAATGGAGGCGGGCGCATTATCAATTGTTCTTCAGTGTTGGGGCTTGTGGCCATGAAGTGGCGCGGCGCTTACAACGCCATGAAATTTGCGCTTGAAGGCCTGACTGATACGATGCGGCTGGAACTTCGAGGCAGTGGCATTCATGTTTCAACCATTGAACCTGGCCCCATTGCCACGCGCTTTGTTGAACATGCTTTGACGATGTTTAACCGCAACATCAATGTGGAAACCTCGCATTATAAGCAAGCTTATGGCAGACAACGAGCAAAGCTTGGGAAGGGCGGGAATGATCGGTTTAAATTACCCCCCGAAGCTGTGGCAACAAGGCTGATCCACGCGCTTGAAAGCCCGCGGCCACAGGCGCATTATTATGTAACTGTTCCCACCCATCTGGTGGGCGTGGCGCGGAGGCTTTTGCCTGCACGGCTTATGGATTTATTTGTGGATCGGATATCTGACCAATGAACTGGATGATTGCTTTGGCCATGGGGGCCGTTTTTGTGGTGTTGTTGCTTGGGCTTTTCAACATGATGAAGGGCGGCAGCGCCAATCGCAGCCAATATTTGATGCGCTGGCGCGTTGGCTTGCAATTTGCGGCAATTATTCTGGTGGTATTGCTTGTGTGGTTAAGGCGTTAGGTTTGGTGCCGCGCATAACAACCAACACTGCTGCGCCACACAAAGCCATGCCTAAAATTTGCACAAGGCTTAAGTTTTCGCCAAACAGAACATATGTCATTAATGATGCCACCGCTGGCACCAGATAATTCACACTGGAAACGCGCGACACCTCGCCTTCGCGGATCAACACCATCAGTAACAAAATGGCCACGATCGATAGAACAACAACGGCCCAGGCCAGGGCACTCCACGCTTGCCACGTATGGTCAAATGTAAAATCGCCCAATATCAATGATGCAATCAAAACTACGATGCTGGCGCCGAAATATTGCCAAACCCCGCCTGTTATAAGCGGCACGCCTGTTGCATATTTTTTTTGATAAACCGTGCCTAGTGAAATGGAGATAGCAGCCAACACCGCCATGCTGGATGTTAACGGCGTTATGCCGCCCAACAGCGCGAAGTTGAGTTTTGGGGCCAGCACCAAGCCTATGCCCGCAATGCCGATGGCCAGCCCCAGCCAATGGCGACTGTTGGTTTTCTCATCCAAAAGTGCTGCTGCAATAAAGCTGATCAACACAGGCTGAATGCCCACAATCAAAGCGCTGACACCTGCGGGCAGGCCGTTGGCCACGGCCCAATAAATGGGAGCCAGATAGGCGCCATGAAGCAGTGCGCCGGCAATCGTGGCATGAAAGGCATGGCGCGCATCTGGCCATTTCGGTTTGTTGATCAAGGCCAAGGCCAGCATGAACAAGCCCGCCAAGGGAAAGCGAATGGCCAAAAACCACACGGGTGCCACATGGCCCGCCGAAAGTTTTGCCACCACAAAGCCTGTGGCCCACAGAATTACAAATACGGTGGGGATTGCCGCCAGAAACGGGGTTTTCGCTTTTGTGGCGGTTAGCGTGTCGCTGGCCATGGGCAATTTCACCTTTATGTGATTGACTGGGATTATGACATCAACCGCTTCATCGTTTTTGGCATTGATCGGCGCAACGCTCAAGCGGCTGTTTGCAGATGAGGCCATTCCGCTGGCGGGCAACATTGCCTTCCGATTGATTTTTTCGATATTTCCGTTTCTCATATTTTTAACGTCGCTTGCAGGGTTTTTTGGCAGCACGAAATTATCCGAGGCGGTGGTGAATTATTTGTTGAGCGTGGCGCCCGAACAGTTGATCAAGCCTTTGGCCCCGGAAATTTCGAGCATTCTAACAGTGCAACATTCAGGCTTGCTGAGCCTTTCAGCCTTGCTGACAATTTGGAGCGCCATGGGCGGGGTTGACTCCATCCGCGTGGCCTTGAACCGCGCCTATGATTTAAAAGACACGCGGCCGTTTTGGTATCTTTATATTCAAAACGTTGTGTTCGTGGTGGGCGCCGCGGCTTTGCTGTTGGCGGTTGCGGTGTTGCTGGTGGTTTATCCGCTGCTGGTGCAAGCGTTGCAAACCTATGCGCCAAGCGAAGTGGCGCGCTTTGCGTCGCTGAACACCATGCGCTATCCCTTGGCCATGGCGCTATTGTTGATCGGTTTGGAAGTGGCGCATGTGGTTTTGCCAGCTCAGCCGCCTTTGGCGCGCACAGTGTTTCCCGGTGTGTTGCTCACCGTGATTGTGTGGACGTTGCTTTCAGCGGCGTTTTCATTTTATCTGTCACACGTTAATTCCTTTGCCTCAACCTATGCGTCGCTTTCGGGCATTTTTGCCGCCATGCTATTTATTTATCAGGCCGCGTTGGTGTTGATTTTCGGGGGAGAGTTCAATCGCGTGCTTGGTTCGTTGAAAGGTTAGGGTCAACACCAGATTCATTCCTGGCAAATTGGGGGTGCGCTCTCATCAGTCCAATCGGCAAGTTTGATGGCTTTGAACTTGGCCTTGATGGGCTTGGCCTTGCCCATGGTGTGAGACAAGGTACCCTTGCCGGTAAGATAATTAATATCACAGGTTCCCTGGCTGGTGCGCGTGTCCCAATCAAGGGTATAGCCAGCCACCAGAAATGTTCCGTGGCGATCAACAATGGTTAAAGTTGTTTCATTATCATTGCTGCACCCGCCACAACCGTTTTGCAGGGTGAAGGAGCTTTTGCCGCTTACTGTGAGGGCATTTTTATTATTGTAGGGCAGTTCTTTCTTGATAAAGCTTGGGCGCTTTGAAACATCAAGCGGGGCAGCGCCTGCCCCCAAATAAATATAAAGATCTGTAGCACCTTTGTTTTCAACCAAAGCCACGCGGTCCATTATTCCATCGCTGTTGAGATCAAGGGTAATGTCGGAGACCACCACTGGCGCTGCAGTGGCCACCGAGCAAAAGCACGAAGCGCCCAAGATGCCACCCACAATTGCTCGCAATGATAAAACCATAATAGCCTCCATAATGGCCCCGCGTGAAGACTAGACCACCGCCGTTATGGCATGAGCCTGAATTTTGGCAGCAACAGCGCTTGCACCATGTTTTTTTGCAATTGCTGCTTCGGCAACGTCGGTTGCTTCTTCCAGCTTGTTTAAGTCTCTTGCCTCGATTTCTTTACGAAGCGGAGTTCCTTGGCAATAAGCCACGGCAACAGCGCGGGCAGAAGCGGCACGGCTTATTTCCGCCCGTGTTTCTATGGCGACATGAGAAAAGCCCGCACGTTCCAAATCGCCTTGAATCACGGACTTGTCGTGATAACCGTGAGGCGTTCGGGCCAGAAAGCGGGGCGGGTCATTAGGGAAAATTTTGACGAGGGCATTGGTTATATCATCTGCAAAAATATTTTCTTCAATACGATCCCAAACATTAAACAAAAAATGTGTGCCGGGTTTTAGAACGCGCTTGGCTTCACGATAGGCCGTTGTGCGATCTGGAAAAAACATGGCACCGAACTGACAGCAGATAAGATCGAAAGTTGCATCCTCAAATGGCAGACCCATAGCATCGGCCTGACGCCATTGAATGCGATTATCGGCGGGTTGTTGTGAAGCGGCATAATCCAGCATCGGTTGGTTCAGGTCGGTTATAATAAAACTGGCGCTGGCTGCCAGTTTTGGTGCCAAAGCCCGGGTGACAACGCCTGTGCCTGCGGCAATTTCCAAAACGGAGTGTGGTGACAAGTCTGCCGCACACAGGGCAAGATTTGCTGCATAGGGTGCAAAAATCAAGGGAACCATGTGGCGATCGTAATTTTCGGGAATGGAGCCAGCGAACACTTTGTCGGTTTCCAACATTACTTTATCCTCTGTGCGATTATTTCGTAAGGTTGTTCAGGTGCAGGGTTAGGCCCAAAAACAGCATGTTTCAATCGGCGCAAACGCTTCTCAGGCTTGACTTTTAGAGGCCCTTGACCTTATGGAGGCACATCTTTGCATGCTTTATCGGCTTGGCAAAGCGTTATGCGCTGCTCGAGGCAACCCACAAGGTTCGTCTGAACTACAAAAAGTCCTTTTCCTTCAAGGGTTTGGAAGAGGCGCCACAGGGCGCGGAGAAAGAATGGAAGATTATGTACGCAGTTATTAAAACTGGCGGCAAGCAATATCGTGTTGCCGCAAATGACAAGATTTTGATCGAAAAGCTCGAAGGCGAAGCTGGCGATCATATCTCATTCACCAATGTTCTGATGGTTACGGCCGAAGGCCAAGTTCATGTGGGCGCGCCCTTCCTTGAAGGTGCAACCGTTGTTGGTGAAATTGAAAAGCAGGCCCGTGGCCCGCATTTGATCATTTTCAAGAAGCGTCGTCGTAAGCATTATCGTCGGCGCAATGGTCATCGTCAGGATTTGACGTCGATCATCATCACTGAAATTTTAACCGGTGGTGCAAAGCCAACGGGCAAACGCGCTGAAGTGAAGGCGAAAGCCGAAGCGGCACCTGTGGTTGAAGCCGCAGCGACATCAGAAGCAGCGCCAGTTGCAGCCCCTAAGGCTAGCAAACCACGCGCCAAGGCAGCCAAGCCCGCTGCTGATAAGGAATAAGGAGAAAACACATGGCACATAAAAAAGCAGGTGGTTCATCCCGCAACGGCCGCGACAGCGCAGGCCGCCGCTTGGGTGTTAAAGCATTCGGCGGCGAAGCCGTGATTGCTGGCAATATTATTGTTCGTCAACGGGGCACGCAAATGCATCCGGGCACTGGCGTTGGCATTGGCCGTGATCACACGATTTTTGCGAAAATCGCTGGCACAGTCAATTTCCGTAGCACCAAGGGAGACAAGCAACTTGTCTCCGTGTTGCCCATGAAGGCAGCAGAATAAGGGCAGATACATTTCTGCCACCCCGTCTCGGGTTTGGCAGTTCAAAGTTTGAACGGAGAGATGGGTTCCATCTCTCCGTTTTTATTTTTGGAATTGTGATCATGGATATCGAGACAAAAAGATTGCTCTTAAGGCCGCTGACACAGGTTGATGCACCGGCTCTGGCTTATGGGCTGAACAATTATGCCGTTTCCAAAAATCTGGCGCGGGTGAAGTTTCCCTATTCGTTGGATGATGCGCATGAGTTTATTGAGCGCCAGCGCGGGTTTGATGCCCGTTCAAACGTGCGCGCCATTGCATTTCGGGCAGCGCCGGAAGAATTGATTGGCATTGTGTCTTATGAATTCAATTCAAGCGATGTGGCTGAATTTGGTTATTGGCTGCGCGAATGTTGTTGGCACATGGGGCTGATGAGTGAAGCCGCCGCAGCATTGTTGAATCACGGGTTTGAGCATGGGCAATTGGGTGATGTGCAGTCTTGCTATCATCTCGACAACCCGAATTCGGGCCGGATTTTACGCAAGCTGGGCTTTGTTGAAACGCATGGAGAGAATAATTTGTGCGTGGCGCAGGCTAGGTCTGTTGCCGTGATGCGGCTTCACTTAAATAAAGCCGACTGGAACAACGCACAAAAAAGCCGCGCCAAAGTTTGACGCGGCTTGTGTTTGAAAAAAGGAGGGAGTTTAGAACACCCTATTAAAACACCATGGCCACATAAGACCGCACGATGTGATTGCAGCCCAAACCACCATTGTGTTTGGACGCGGCCAAACGCAGATTGCCATGGGAAGAACGCACAGCCATCGACAAATATTTCAAGCCATAGCGAACGTTGGTGGCAGGGTTATAAAGGCCAGAACAAGAACCCGAATAGCCAATGCCGCGGGCCGTGGCGCATTTGAGTTGGAATACGCCAATTTCACCAGCACCACCAGTGACAAGTGGGTTAAAGCCCGATTCAACCTTGGCAATCTTCATGGCAAACCATGTTGGAACACCAGCGTGTGGCGCTTGTGATTTGATCAGCGCTTTAACAGTGTTGCGCGTGGCTTCGGAAACTTTTGGGAAATGGGCTTTGCCACCGTGATGGGAGCCGTGATGAGATTTGTGATGATGAGTATGATGATGCCGGCGACCAGAGGCCAGCGATGGCGTTGAAAGCAATCCAACCGAAACAACAGCAGCAGTGATGGACAAAAGCAATTTACGACGCATATTTATATTCCTTTACGTTACTCGAAACGATCTTGAGCACATTCAACAGATGTTGAACGCTGAAACCACAAGACCGCCGATGTCTGAGGGGAGAAAAGGCGTTTAATGGGCTAAATGTGGCGATACTAAGGTTGTATTGTGAGAGTCGAGCCTTGATATTTTCAATTTAAAACTGTGTTGATTGAGCAACAGTGGTTTATTGACGTAGAAAAGACTCCTGTTAACAGCGTTTAACGCCTATGCGACGGAGTCTAATCCGAACCCGACCCCTGCCAATAAATTCAGTACAAAGACGCAAAGAAAGCCACTAGATACAGAATTATGAAATTTCTTGATGAAGCAAAAATCTATGTTCGCAGCGGCGACGGCGGGGCCGGCGCGGTTTCTTTTCGACGTGAAAAATTTATTGAATTTGGTGGCCCTGATGGCGGTGACGGTGGCACGGGCGGCGATGTGTGGGTGGAAGCCGCGGCTGATCTCAACACGTTGATCGACTATCGCTATCAACAACATTTTAAGGTGCGCACCGCGGGCCATGGCATGGGCCGCTTGCGCGCCGGCGCCCGCACAGAAGACATTGTTTTGAAAGTACCCATCGGCACGGAAGTTTTGGAAGAAGACCACGAAACCATGATTGCCGATTTGGCCAAGCTTGGCGACCGTGTGCGCATTGCGCGTGGCGGCAATGGCGGCTTTGGCAACCATTATTTCAAATCTGCCACCAACCGCAGCCCTTATCACGCCAACCCCGGTGAAGTGGGCGAGGAGCGTTGGATTTGGCTGCGGATGAAATTGATTGCCGATGCTGGCATCGTTGGCCTGCCCAATGCGGGCAAATCGACTTTGCTTTCAGTTGTATCAGCGGCGCGGCCAAAAATTGCGGACTATCCTTTTACAACGCTTCACCCCCAATTGGGTGTGGTGAAGGCTGGCAATAATTCATTTGTGCTTGCCGATATTCCCGGCTTGATTGAAGGGGCATCCGAAGGGGCTGGTTTAGGCACCCGCTTTTTGGGCCATGTGGAACGTTGTGCTGTGCTGATCCATATGATTGATGCCACCTGTGATGACGCTGTGGATGCTTACAAAGTGATCCGCGCTGAATTGAAAGCCTATTCAAAAATATTGGCCGCCAAACCTGAAATTATTGCGTTCAACAAGATTGATGCGGTTGAACCTAAAGTGTTGGAAAAAGCGGTTGCCAATTTCAAAACGAAAATCAAAAAAACGCCGTTGTTGATGTCGGCTGCCACGCAGAAAAATGTCGATGAGGCGATTTTTGCGCTTTACGATGTTGTGAAAAAAACGCGGCGCAAAGAACGCATGCCAGACCCCGAGGGGGTTGTCACCGAAGGTTGGCAGCCGTGATCTCTCGCCTTGCGAAAGCCAAGCGGGTAATCGTCAAAGTGGGTTCGGCTCTTTTGGTTGACCAAAAAAGTGGAACGATCAAAGCTGATTGGCTTTCATCTTTGGTGGATGATCTGGTGGCTTTAAAGGTTGCTGGGGCTGATGTGATTTTGGTTTCATCAGGTGCTATTGCTTTGGGCAGAAGGTCGTTGGGCCTTGCTTCCGGCAAGTTGAAGCTTGAGCAAAGCCAAGCGGCAGCGGCCGTTGGGCAAATTGCACTGGCCCAAGCATGGGCGCAAGCGCTTCGCCAGCGCGATATTGTTGCCGCACAAATTTTAGTGACATTGCAAGACACCGAAGAACGTCAGCGCTATTTAAACGCTAGGGCAACGCTTTCAACCTTGTTGGCGCAGGGTGCTGTGCCGGTGATCAACGAGAACGACACGGTGGCTACTTCGGAAATTCGCTATGGCGATAATGATCGGCTGGCGGCGCGTGTGGCTTCGATGATGGCGGGTGATTGTTTGGTTTTGCTGTCAGATATTGATGGGCTTTATTCGGCCCCGCCAGACAGGCCCGGCGCTGAATTTATTGCTGAGGTAAAAGAGATTACCCCCGAGATTGAAGCCATGGCGGGAAAGCCTATTTCAGGTGTTGGTTCTGGCGGCATGATTACAAAAATTGAAGCGGGTAAAATTGCCTTGTCATCGGGTTGCAACATGGTGATTGCATCGGGTCATAACTTGCACCCCTTGAAACGCATTTTGGATGGCGAGCGTTGCACGTGGTTTTTGGCACAAAGCAATGCAATGCAATCGCGTAAACGTTGGATTGCTGGCACTTTGGCTCCTGTGGGCCGCTTGATGGTGGATGATGGCGCAAAGACTGCTTTGGGCAAGGGCAAAAGCCTGCTTTCAGCTGGTGTTAAAGCGGTTGAAGGTTCATTTTCACGCGGAGACACGGTGAGCATTATGGCAGGCGGGGCGGAATTTGCGCGGGGCTTGGTGGCGTTTGATGCTGATGATGCGCGAAAAATTGTTGGGCTGAAATCTGCCGATGTGCAAAAGCTTTTGGGCGCTGATTGTGCCGATGAATTGATCCACCGCGATGATTTGGTGATGCTATGACAGTAGACATAAATCAGCTTGGCAAAAAGGCGCGCATTGCTGCAAAAGTTTTAGCGGTGGCTTCCACTTCGCAAAAAAATGCGGCGCTTCAAGCCATGGCAAAGCATATTCGCCAATCTGCTTCTGCAATAATCGCGGCCAATGAAAAAGATTTGGCTGCGGCCAAAGCGAAAAACATGAAGGCGGCTTTTGTTGATAGGCTTTTGCTGAATGATGTGCGCGTCGAAGCCATGGCGCGTGGGCTTGAAGACGTGGCCGCGTTGAACGATCCTGTGGGGCATCTTCTGGCAAAATGGACAAGGCCCAACGGCATGGAAATTTCACGCGTCGCTGTGCCCATTGGGGTGATTGGTATTATCTATGAAAGCCGGCCCAATGTGACGGCTGATGCCGGTGCACTGTGTTTGAAATCTGGCAATGCTGCAATTTTGCGCGGCGGATCTGACAGTTTTGAAACTTCACAAGTGATTGTGAAAGCCTTGCAAGTGGGCCTTGCCGATGCAGGGCTTGATCAACACGCAATTCAAATGGTGCCCAGCACCAACCGAGAAATTGTGGGTGAAATGCTGGCAGGCCTTGGTGGCACGATTGATTTGATTGTGCCGCGTGGTGGCAAAACCTTGGTGGCCCGTGTGCAAAATGAAGCGCGTGTTCCCGTGTTCAGCCATCTTGAAGGCATTTGCCATGTTTATGTGGACGGCGCTGCCGATTTAGACATGGCCAAAACTGTTGTGCTCAACGCCAAGATGCGGCGCACGGGTGTTTGCGGTGCTGCCGAAACCATTTTGATTGATGAATCCGCCATGCAAAATTTGGCACCTATCGTTCGGATGTTGCTGGATGCCGGATGTGAAGTGCGTGGGGACATGCAAACACAAGCGGTTGATGCCGCCGTGAAGGTTGCAATCGAGCAAGATTGGGCCACTGAATATGAGGATGCGATTGTTTCCATTCGCGTTGTGAAGGGTGTGGATGCAGCCATTGCGCATATTGCTCAATATGGCTCTCAACACACAGATTCAATTATTACTCGGGACAATAAAACCGCTGAGAAATTTTTGAATGAAGTGGACTCGGCCATTGTGCTGCATAATGCTTCGACGCAATTTGCTGATGGTGGAGAATTTGGTTTTGGCGCTGAAATTGGCATTGCCACGGGCAAGCTTCATGCGCGTGGGCCCGTAGGCTTAGAACAGTTGACAACATTCAAATATCAAATTCGCGGCAACGGGCAAACCCGCCCGTGAAAAAGCTGCCGCCGCATGGCGATTATCAACGCATTGGACTGTTTGGCGGCTCGTTTAATCCGGCGCACGTGGGGCACAGGCAAGTGGCGCTTTATGCTTTGAAGCATTTGCGCTTGGATTTTGTGTGGTGGCTGGTTTCGCCGCAGAACCCGTTAAAAGACCCAAGCCAAACCAGCGATTATGCAACGCGGTTTGCTGCTGCAAAAATTTTGGCAAAGCACCCGAAATTTGTGGTTTCAGATTTTGAAAAGCAAATTGGCAGCCGCAACACGGCACAAACTTTGCGGGCCATAAAGCAGCGTTCGCGCCAGGCCAAATTTGTGTGGATTATGGGTGCTGATAGTTTGGCCCATTTGCACCACTGGCATCATTGGAACGAAATTGTTGAAACCATTGGTCTGGCCGTTTTGGCAAGGCCCGGCTATTCCATTCGGGCATTGGGCTCTAAGTCTGTGTTACGATATCGCGACAAACGCAAACCCGTGGGGGTTTTGGCCAATAAGCCGCCGCCGGCCTGGACATTCATTTCGATGCCTTTGCGTAATGAAAGTTCGACTGCCATTCGCAATCATCGTATGGCTGTTCCATAATTCAATTCTTTTTGATAAACAGGTACAAATTTTTAAAGGAATAGTCCGCTGAGCAAGAAACCCGTGAAGGCCAAAAAGAAGGCCACCGCCAAAACCGCCACTGCTAAAAAAGCAGTTGTGAAGAAAGTTGCCAAAAAAGCTGTGAAGGCAGCAGCAAAGCCCATTGCCAAGAAAGTTGCCAAAAAATCGGCAGCAAAGAAAGCTGTGGCGAAAAAAGCAGTTGTTAAAAAGGCACCTGCTAAGAAGGTTCTTGCTAAAAAAGCTGTGAAAAAAATTGCGGTGAAGGCCGCAGCGAAGGCCATTGTTAAAAAAGCAGCGCCTAAAAAAGTTGCTGCCAAAAAGAAGCTTCCTGTAAAAGTGGTTTCGAAAAAAGGAGTGGCCAAGAAAGCCGTTGCTAAAAAGGTTGTGGCCAAGAAAATTGTAAAGAAGGTCGCACCAAAAAAAGTCGCCGCTAAAAAAGTTGTGGCCAAAGCTGCGGTTAAGAAAATAGCTGCGCCTAAAAAGGTGGCGCCAAAAAAGGCTGTTAAAAAAGTTGCTGATGCTGCGCCTGCACTGTTGGTTCAGATTGTGCCCAAGGGCCCACGTTATGAAGGGCCTGTATGGCCTTTGATGGATGTTATTTTGAATGCTCTTGATGATGCCAAGGCCGAAGAAACCATTGCCTTTAACATTCAAGGCCGATCATCGATGGCCGATGGCATGGTTGTGGCTTCGGGCCGGGTGAACCGCCACGTTGCGGCGATTTCTGATCAGGTTGTGCAAAAGCTGAAAGGCATGGGCCAAAAAGATATTCGTGTTGAAGGTTTGGAAACCGCGGATTGGGTTTTGGTGGATGCTGGCGATATTATTGTTCACATCATGCGCCCTGAAGTTCGGGCCTTTTATAATCTCGAAAAACTCTGGTCGAAAGATGCGCCCCAAGAGCAGCGCGAGTGAAATTTCACGTTGTTGCAATCGGCAAACTAAAATCTGGGCCAGAAAAACTTCTTGCCCAAGACTATGCAGGCCGCATTGAAGCAACGGGAAAAATGGCTGGTGTGAAGGCTTTGAAGATCAGCGACTTTGCTGAATCTCAACGCGGCGATTTGGCTTTGCGCATGGCCGAAGAAGAGGGCCAGCTGTGGTCGGGCGTGCCGCCATCAGCCTATGTGATTGTGCTTGATGAACGGGGCAAATCTCACACCTCTGAAGCTTTTGCCACAAATTTGCGCAAAGTGTTGGACAGAGGTATTTCGGACGTGGTTTTTATGATTGGCGGGCCCGACGGCCATTCTGTCGCAACACGTCAAAAAGCCAATGAATTGGTAGCTTTAGGGCCGATGACATGGCCTCATCGTTTGTTGCGCATCATGCTGCTTGAACAAATTTACCGTTCAGTCACCATTATGCTTAATCATCCTTACCACCGGGGCTGAAGCCAGCCCTGATTTGGCCGTTTTGCTTTGCTTTGTTTGATGGATGATTGTGGTGTTCAGAAAAGTTTCGATCATCTGTTTGGCTTTGGCCATAGGCTCCAGCATTGGGCTGGCGGCAACGCCTGAAGAAACCCAAGCGCAATTGCTCAGCGTGGAACAGGGGCTTGAAGCCTCGCAAAGCCACATTGGCCAAATTTCGGTGTCGCTTTCTGAAAGCCTGAAGGCGCAGAGTGATATTTCAGATAAATTGATTGCCCTTGCAAAATCGATGGCCGAACAGGAACATGCGTTCAGCTTGGGCGCTGAAAAACTTTCTGCAGTTGAAGCAGAGGGTGTTACTTTGGCATCAGACCTGGCCCAGCGGCAAGACCAGCTTTCTGAACTTTTGGCGGGGCTGCAACGGTTGCAACAAAATCCGCCGCCTGCCTTGGTGGTTCAGCCTGATCATGTTTTAGACGCCATGCGCGGGGCCATGTTGTTTGGTGCTGTGGTGCCTGATGTTGCGGCCCAAGCCACAGAATTAAAAGATAAGCTTGATGAACTGCAAGCCATTCGCGATGAAACCAAAGACTTGCGCGAAAAACAGCAGCTGGCCTTGAGCACGCTGGAAAAATCGCAAGCTGACTTAAAAAATCTTCTGCAAGAAAAGAAAGCCGCTGCGACAACGGCCGCGCTAAATTTGGAAACTGAAAAAGCCAATGCAGCAGCTTTGGCAGCCAAGGCCAAATCATTGCAGCAATTGGTGGTTGAGTTGCAAAAGGCCAAGCTTGAGGCCCAATTGAAACAAACTGCTGAAGCCAAGTCTGCGGCTGAAAATGCCGCCAAGATTGAAGCACAACGCCAAGCTGCGCTGGAAAAGCCAAGTGTGCCGCTTTCCAAAAGCTTAGGCGCGTTGGCCATGCCGGTTGACGGCGATGTTTTGAAACATTTTGGTGATGATAATGGTTTGGGCTCGCATCTGGATGGTTTGGCCATTGCCACACACGCAAATGTGAATGTAATTTCTCCCGTCGCTGGTAAGGTGGAGTTTGCCGGTGCATTCAGATCTTATGGACAGCTCTTGATCTTGAACGCCGGAGAAGGTTATTTGGTGCTTCTGGCAGGGATGAATAAAATTTCAGCAGATATAGGCCAATCCATTAAAGCAGGTGAACCCGTAGGTGTTATGGGCAATGGCCCATCAACCTTGGCTTTTTTGGGTGAAGAAAAAGACCGCACAGGCCCCGTATTTTATGTAGAGTTTCGCAAAGACAATGCGCCAATTGATTCCACCCCGTGGTGGGCCAATGGCCACAAAGAGGCAATGAAATGAAAGTGAATGCAACGATGAAAACTATTGGCCTTTTGGGCTTGGGCGCTGTTTCCGGCATTGCCTTGCTGCAGGTTTTGAACACGGCAACGGCATCGACCAATGCCGACACCTATAAATTGCTGAATTTGTTTGGTGATGTTTATAGCAAGGTTGTTTCAGACTATGTTGAAAAGCCCGATGAAAAGAAAATGACAGAGGCTGCCATCAACGGCATGTTGATGTCTCTTGATCCGCATTCAAGCTATATGAACGCCCAAGAATTTTCTGACATGAGCATTAAAATGAAGGGCGATTTTGGCGGCCTTGGCATTGAAGTGACTATGGAAAATGGCGTTGTTAAAGTTGTATCCCCTTATGACGACACGCCTGCTGCAAAAGCCGGGCTTTTGGCCAATGATTTGATTGTGCGCATTGACGGCAAAGACGTGCAAGGCATTACGCTGAACGAAGCCGTTGATAAAATGCGCGGTGCTGTGAACACACCGATCACCCTCACAATTGTGCGCGATAAAAAAGACCCCTTTGATGTGAAGCTTATTCGCGACACCATTAAAATTGAATCTGTGAAATCGCGTCAGGAAGGCGATGACATTGGCTATATCCGTCTTTCTGTTTTCAACGAACAGGGTGATGTGGGCATTCAAAAGGCCTTGGCTGATCTTGATAAGAAAATGGGCGGCAAGGAGAAAGGATTTATTCTTGATCTGCGCAACAACCCCGGCGGCTTGTTGCAACAGGCCGTGGCCATTTCTGATGACTTTATGGAAAAGGGCGAAGTGGTTTCAACCCGTGGCCGCAACGCCGACCAGGTTGAGCGTTATACCGCAACCAAGGGCGACCTGAGCAATGGCAAGCCATTGGTGGTGTTGATCAACGGTGGCTCTGCTTCTGCCTCTGAAATTGTGGCCGGCGCTTTGCAAGACCAGAAGCGTTCAACAACTATCGGCACGCGCTCATTCGGCAAGGGTTCTGTCCAAACCATTATTCCTCTGGGCAACCAAGGTGCCATTCGGTTGACAACGCAACGTTATTATACGCCATCGGGCCGGTCTATTCAGGCCAAGGGCATTGAGCCTGATGTGGTGATTGAAGAACCATTGCCCCCTGAACTTCAGGGCAAGATGATGGCGGAAAGTGAATCCAACATGCGCGGCCATTTGGCCAACCCTAATGGCGGCGATGAAGGCGGCGGCTCATCGAGCTATGTGCCACCCGATAAAGCCAATGATGCCCAGTTGAAGGCAGCGATTGATTTTCTGCATGGCGTGAAGGTTGTAACCAACGTGAAGCCACCTGAACCCACCAAGGCCGCTGATGCAGCAAAGCCAGCCGATGCAACAAAAACTCCTGAAGTGAAGAAGCAGTAAATCCACTCAACCCCATAAAAAAAGCCCCGCTTACCATTTTGGCAAGCGGGGCTTTTAATTTAAGGGTGATTATTTTTTTGCTTCTAAGGAAGCCACATCAAGTTTTTCGCTGACAAGAATTTTTCCAGCTGGGCCAAGCACACCTTGGGTTTTACCGTCGATCACATAATTCAAGCGCCCGCCATCACGCGATAAGGCAATCAGGCCATCACGATTTGGAACGCGATATGTGTCACCCGTGTTGAGCATTTGTGTCATCACCGGGTTTCCGGTTGCATCTTCAATGCGCAACCACACAGGCGCTGTGGC
>JANXRO010000256.1 GCA_025356765.1 Hyphomicrobiales bacterium
TCTTGCCAGTCGTCAACACCGCAATGAGCTTCTTGGCTTTGTCGCCTGCCGCATCATGGATGCGCGAAGCAATAATATCACGCACAACCTGGTCTTTAACAGAAGCCAATGGCTTCAGAGCAGAAGGTGTAACACTGCGCACATCATACCAAACATAACCATCACCAATGGTCAGCGCGTCATTTTCCACGCCCACATCAGTGTTATAGGAAGCCTTCAAGGTTTCAGGCTTTGATGGCAGATCAATATCTTTGCCCGTTTGGTCTTGGCCCACTGCGCTCACATTGGGCGTCAGCACGAATGGAATGCCAACTTTCGCGGCAATGGCCTCAAACTTCATGTTCTGTGCGCGGGCATCTTCAATGGCGTCATGGATGGTTTGAATTTGGTCTTTGGCTTTTTCCAGTTGCAAACGTTTGGCTAAAGCATCTTTCACTTCATCAAATGTTGCCTGTTTATCCGCTGTCACTTTGGTGGGCTTCAACAACACGGTGGCAAGGCCACCGACCACAGGGTCACTCACTTGACCTTCAGCTGTTGCAAAAGCTGCTTCAGCAATTTTGGGGTCAAGAAAATCCGCCTTCACCTTGTCGGCAAGGGTGATGTCAGTTTCTTTCAACTTCAGTTCTGTGGCAATCTTCATAAGGTCTTCGCCCGCTGCCACACGGGCCTTGGCTTTTTTGGCATCTTCAACATTTGCAAATGGCACTTGGATGATTGTGCGCTTGGCCGGTGTAAAATAATCGGCCTTATATTGCTCATATCCCGCCTTCATTTCTTCAGGGGTTACTGAAATTTTTGCAGCAATGTCCGCAGGCTCCACTTTCATCAAAGCCACGGTGCGATATTCTGGCGCTGTATATGCGGCAGGTGTCTTTTTATATTGCACATCAAGATCAGCATCCGAAGGCTTGGCCACATCAGCTTCAGTTGCTGTCACGGTGAAATATTTCACGTCCCGCGTTTCGCCCTGAAATTGCGTCAGCGCTTGCGAGAATGTTTTGGGCAAAGCCAATTCGCCCGATGCCACATTCAACATGGCGGCGCGAATGTGCATTTGTTTTTGATTGGCAAAATATGCAGCCTCAGAAAGGTTGTTCTGTTGAAGCACCCGTTGAAAAAGCACAGCATCAAATTGCCCATTGGCATCAAGATAATTCTTGTCGTGAAACGCTTCCTGCGCCACGACGTTATCACCCACAACAAGGTTCAAATTCTTTTCAGTGGCACCCAAAGCGGCATTGGCAATCATGTTGTCCAACACTTGCTTATCGAGGCCAAGTTTATGGGCATCATCCAAGGTGATGTTTTGGCCAGATTGTTTGGCAATGGCCTTGCGTTGGTTTTCCAAGTTTCGGGTATATTCGTCAGCGTTGATTTTAACACTTCCAACTTGCGCCAAATCCTTTGGCCCAAAGCCTGTTAGCTGCATGGCAAATTCAAACGCCGAGCCGGAAACTCCGCTCACACCCCATGCGCCGAAGGCTATGACCAAAAGGCCCAGCAAAAGTTTCGCGGCCCAAGTTTTGGCAGCGTTGCGCATAAAGTTCATCATAACCGAAAGTACCTTTCAACGAAGTTCGTAATGCCAATTCGGCCGATCAAATCGACCAATGGGAAATCCATCATAGGCAGGCGCGTTTCTTCTCGCAAGTGCGTTAAACCTTTGCTAGAACGCGGCCAATGTTCAAACAAGGAAAACGAAAAGCATGACAACAATTCGCCCCATGGTTGCTGGCAACTGGAAAATGAACGGCACCACAGCCGCCCTGCGTGAACCACGCTTGCTGGCTGGCATTTTGCGCGGCGTAAAGTTAAAGTGCGATGTCTTGATTTGCCCACCAGCCACATTAATTCGTCGGGCCAAATCGGTGATGCGCGGCAGCAAGGTTAAAGTGGGCGGCCAAGATTGCCATGCTGCAATATCAGGCGCACACACGGGCGACATTTCTGCCGACATGTTGAAAGATGCAGGTGCGACTGCCGTTATTGTGGGTCATTCTGAACGCCGCACAAACCACAAAGAAACCAGCGCCCAAGTGGCTGCCAAAGCCCAGGCCGCTCACAAATCGGGAATCACAGCAATCATCTGCATCGGTGAAACTTTGGATGAACGCAAAGCCGGAAAAACCTTGGCCGTGCTTTCTGAACAAATCAAAGCGTCAATCCCATCAGGCTGCACAGCCGCCAACACCGTTGTGGCCTATGAGCCTGTTTGGGCAATCGGCACCGGTTTAACCCCAACCGTTGCTGAAATCGCCGAAGCCCATGCCCATATTCGCGCAGAACTTTCAACCGCCATGCCGGGTGAGGGGCCATCAACGCGCATTCTTTATGGTGGGTCAGTCAAACCATCAAACGCCGCTGAATTAATGTCGGTTGCCAACGTCAATGGCGCATTGGTGGGCGGTGCCAGCTTGAAGGCCGTAGACTTCATCGGCATTATCAAGGCTTATTTGTAACCCGCTGAAATGGTGGCAATTATGCGAAGGTAAAGGTTTTTTAAAGCTCTAACCCCGTTCTTTCGCAAAATTGCCCGGCGTGCTGGATGCTTTGCCAACAAACGAAGATGTGTGATTTTGCCATATGTCAAAGTTGAAATTGCAAAAGGTATTGCCACAGTAGAGCAGAAAAAGGCTGTTATCCGGGGAATGACGGACGTTCTTGTGAAAGAGCTCGGTCGAAATCCGGAATATATATTTGTGGTGATCGACGAAATTGACACAGATAACTGGGGCAGAAAGGGGTTGTCACTCTCAGAGCTTTGGCAACAATCTCAAACCAAAGCCGGCGAGGGTCGGCAAGATCCTTGAGGCCCAAAACCTCATAACTTGCACCCGCCGCTTGCCACACCTATATGAACTGGCTAAAGCCGCACAAACTTGTCGAACGGAAACATCCAAATGCAAACTATCCTTCTGGCCATCCATATCGTCGTTGCCGTGCTGTTAATCGGCTTGGTAATGCTGCAAAAATCTGAAGGCGGTGCGTTGGGCATTGGTGGCGGCAATGGTGGCAACTTGTTTTCTGCCCGTGGCGTGGGCAACACGTTAACGCGTGTGACAGCCATTTTGGCGGCGGCGTTTTTTCTAACCTCCATTTCGCTTACTGTTTTGGCCAATCACAAGTCTTCATCATCAATTGTCGGCACAGCGCCTGCGCCCCAAACGGCGCCTGCTGGAACAACCGCTCCAGCAGCCCCTGCAGCACCCGCTGATAGTGCGGGCAATCTGTTGCCGAAGCTTGATCAAAAGCCTGCTGTTCCAACCACTCCATAATTTTCCACAAATCTTTTTAATGGCGGGCACGATTCTGCTTCGAATCGTGCTGCCACCTTGTTAGGGTGATCTCCCATGGCGCGATTTATCTTCATAACCGGCGGCGTGGTATCCTCCCTCGGCAAAGGCTTGGCATCAGCAGCACTGGGTGCGTTGTTGCAAGCTCGTGGTTACAAAGTCAGGCTGAGAAAGCTGGACCCTTATCTCAACGTCGATCCGGGCACGATGAGCCCTTATCAACACGGCGAAGTGTTCGTGACTGATGATGGCGCTGAAACCGATTTGGATTTGGGCCATTATGAACGCTTTACGGGCCGCCACGCCAATAAGGGCGATAACATTACAACGGGTAAGATCTATCAAGAAATTATCGCCAAGGAACGCCGCGGCGATTTTCTGGGCGGCACAGTGCAGGTGATCCCCCACGTTACGGATGCGATCAAAGATTTTATCAAGCTTGATAGTGATGGATTTGATTTTGTGCTGGTCGAAGTGGGCGGCACTGTGGGTGATATTGAGGGCCTACCGTTTTTTGAAGCCATCCGCCAATTTGGCCAAGATCAACCGCGCGGCAATTGCATTTATATTCACCTCACGTTAATGCCTTATATTCCAACGGCAGGTGAATTGAAAACCAAGCCAACACAGCATTCGGTGAAGGAACTGCGTTCAATCGGCATTCAGCCTGATATCTTGCTGTGTCGCGCAGATCGTGAAATTCCTGCAACTGAGCGGCGCAAAATTGCGCTGTTCTGCAATGTGCGCCCGTCTGCCGTGATCCAAGCATTGGACGTTGCAAGCATCTATGATGTGCCGCGCGCGTATCATGCCGAAGGTTTAGACTCAGAAGTTCTGGTCGCCTTTGGCATTGAAAACGCCAAGGCTCCAGATCTGGCCAAGTGGGATGAAATTATGAACCGCGTGTCTCACCCTGAGGGTGAAGTGACAATCGCGGTTGTGGGCAAATACACCGGTCTGCTGGACGCTTATAAATCTTTGAAAGAGGCGCTGGTTCATGGCGGCATTGCCAACAAGGTGAAAGTGAACCTTGAATGGATTGAATCTGAAATTTTCGAAAAGGAAGATCCGTCGCCTTATCTAGAAGGCGTTCACGGCATTTTGGTTCCCGGTGGCTTTGGAGAGCGTGGCTCTGAAGGTAAAATAAAAGCCGCAACTTTTGCTCGAACGCGCGAAGTGCCCTATTTCGGCATTTGTTTTGGCATGCAAATGGCCTGTATCGAGGCCGCCCGCAACCTGTGCCACATTGAAA
>JANXRO010000263.1 GCA_025356765.1 Hyphomicrobiales bacterium
CATGCCAAAAAGAATACGCCGATGAACCGGCTTCAAACCATCACGCGCATCAGGCAAAGCACGCGAAACAATAACACTCATGGCATAGTTCAGATAAGATTCCCGCATTTCCTCTTCGATGGAAATTGGCGTAATTTCATGCGGGTTTGCTGGTGGAAGCCCAGCTTTATTCTTATCGTTATCGGCCACGGAAAATCCTGATCTTGCAGAGGTAACACACCGGAAAAACAGGTGTTAAAAAACCTGCCTCGACTCAAGCGCAACAATAGAGTTTTAGCACCAAGGGAGCAATGAAAAGCACCCGTTTATCAGGTGGAAAAAGCCGCTTTTGAGCTGGGCAATCCGCTAAAAATCAAAACGGAACTTCATCATCCAAATCACGCGCAAAGCTTTGCTTGGGCGAAGATGTGCGCGGGCGATCCATCGGGCTGGATGAGCCAAATTCGTCGCCGCCGCCATAGCTTGAGCCAGCGCTGTCTCCGCCGCCGGGCTTGCCGCCCAACATTGTCAACTCGCCACGATAATTCTGCAAAACAACTTCGGTTGAATATTTTTCAACGCCGTCTTTGTCTGTCCATTTGCGGGTTTGCAATTGCCCTTCAAGATATACGCTGGAGCCTTTTTTCAAATATTGTTCCGCTACTTTAGCCAAGGCTTCATTGAAAATTACCACGCGGTGCCATTCGGTTTTTTCTTTGCGCTCGCCTGAACCTTTGTCACGCCAAGATTCAGTTGTGGCGATTGAAAGATTAACGATGGCCTTGCCATCTTGGGTGTGGCGCACTTCAGGATCCTTGCCCAAATTGCCTACCAAAATAACCTTGTTCACTGATCCAGCCATAATTTTTCTCTCCCGTTTGAAAATTCACTAGCACATTTGGCCAAGCCCAAAGAAAAATGCTTGCACTCATCCACTGGTAAGGTTTCAAAAAATGCTTGCATTCAATGTTCGTACCTGTTATGTTCCATTTAAGGTCAAAAAACAAGGCCTGATTTTTTTCAGACCTTGTTACTTTGCTTTCAATTCAAAAAAGCGTTTCTTATCCACGGCGCAGTAACTTTACCAATGCTCCAAAACGGCTTGTATCCAACTTGTTCGCAGCTGCAGCATTCTTTGCAAAGCGTGTATCTTGCATCAAAGCTGTGCTGTAAACTTCTGAATATACGTTAAAAAGTGATGTGTTCATGATGTTCTCCTCTTGAATTTCTCAGTGATTTACAGATAGCCTTCGCAACTGCGAATAACAAATACCTAAAGCTGACATGAGATGTAAGAAAATGTTACATGCTTGGCAAATATGCTATCAAGCATCATGGCAAGAAGACTCCCATCACTAAATGGCTTAAAGGCATTTGAAGCAGCCGCCCGCAACGAAAGCTTCACAGATGCGGCAGCAGAGCTGTTGGTCAGCCACGCCGCTATAAGCCGCCACATCAAAGAACTTGAAGAAAACTTGGGCACACAGCTTTTCGTGCGCACAGGGCGCGGCGTTGAACTCACCGAGGCAGGCCAACGTTTTGGTAGCAGGCTTACACCACTGTTTGACCAATTGGCCGATTCTGCGCGCGAGGCAGCCGCCGTGGGCGATGTTCGCCCGCTTCGGGTATCAGTTCAGCCTTCAATAGCCTCGCGCTGGCTTGTGGCACGGCTTGGATCGTTCAATGCGCTGCATCCTGATATTGAGTTAAACATCGATCCATCCAACGAGCTGATTGATTTTTATGTTGATCCGTTTGATCTGGGCCTGCGCCATGGCTTGGGTGGGTGGGATGACGTGGAAGCGGTGAAGCTTTCCGATGTGGTCGTTTTTCCCGTGTGCTCGCCTGCATTTTTAGTCAAGCACCCTGCCCTCAAACCCGCAGATTTGGTGGAAATGAATTTGATCCATGAAGACAAAAAACAATGGTGGGCAGATTGGTTGGCCTCAGCCGGCGTTAAATCATCAGGCGATTGGCGCGGGCCCATTTTCCAAAATCAACTGGCTTTAGAAGCGGCCGAGGCGGGCCAAGGTTTTGCTTTGGGCGACCCCATTTTATGCACCGATAGTTTGCTGGAGGGCTGGCTTGCCCGCCCATTCAATTTAGACATGAAAGAACATGGTGGTTATTGGCTGGTGCGGCGCAAAGGCTCTCGCGAAACCGGACCAATGCGTGCCTTTCGCGAATGGCTGGCTGGCGAATTTGTTGAAACCAATAAAAGATTTCAACAGTTCAAGGCCAAGGCTTGAAGCAAGTGTAAAAAACCGCCACCGTGTTCTAGTTGTAACGGTTGAGATTCGGTGATGGCGAAACAAAAATATGATTGCTTAAAATGCCCGGGCTATTGCTGCTCTTATCCGATTATCGAAGTGAAAGATTCAGACGCAAAGCGCATTGCCAAACATTTTGATATGCCGCTGGAAAAAGCCGAGAAAAAATACTTCAAATCCGCCCATGGCTATAAGCGCGTCATGCGCCGCCAAGTGGATGAGCATTATGGCAAAATCTGCCAGTTCTTTGATACCGATGAACGCCGCTGCACCATCTATCACGCCCGCCCCTATGCTTGCAGGGCTTTTCCGGGCGAGGATAATTGCGGCTATTATGATTTTCTGGCCTTTGAACGCAACGCCCAGGAAGATGAAACTTTTGTTTCAACCACAGACCACAAAGAAAATTGAACATTACATCGTGTGCCGCAGGTGGTTGCGGCCCTTTACAATTCTCGCAAACCTCATAGGCTAAGCTTTCAGTTTTGGGGGCTATAATGCGTAGAGTGGTATTCGCTTTGGCTGTACTGGCGATTGGCTTCACCAATCCCAGCATGTGCTCGACGTCGGTGAAAAAAAAGCGTCCTGCAGCGCCTGTTGACCGCGAGATGTCTTTTCTAGTGGTGCGCTCTAATTCCAACGCGTGCGAACCCAACTGCCCAGAATGGATTGAAGCGGATGGAAAAATTGTTGGCGACACAGCACTTAAATTGAAGGAACTGCTCGCCAGCCCCGCGTTTCGTAAATTGCCGATCATGCTCAATTCTTATGGCGGTGATATTCGTTCCGCCTTGGCCATGGGCCGCATGATCCGCCACTATAATATGACAACCACGGTGGGGCGCACAGTTTTTAGTTTGTGTGATCCACTGACCGACAACAAGTGTCGACCCAGCGTGTCGAACCATTCCTATCGGGGCGAGCCTGTGGAAGCGCGCGCCAACTGCATGTCTGCCTGTCCGTTGGTATTACTTGGCGGAATGGAACGTGTTGTCGGCAGTCTTTCTTATGTTGGCCTGCATCAACCCATTAGTGTCAGCCATCCTTACATGGATCGTTATTGGGAAACCTGGCGTGTTGTGAACGGACACAAAAAAATGATTTCCCGTAAATTCATCAAGCGCATTGAGCTTCCAACAAAAACGAGTGTGGGAATTACACCACGGCTGCGCACGGCATTGGTGGGTTATATCCATGAGATGAATGCCTCGCCCAAAATTCTAGACGAAATGGAAAAGGCGGCACCTGCCAAAATGAATCAAATTGAATATGGCAAGGCCCATGAACTGGGCCTGTCAACACGGTTTCAAAGCCTCGAGTTTATTGCCAAAGCCGATATTTGCACGGGCACAAACCCTGTTGATCGATGTGTGCTGATAAAATAAAAAAGGCCGGAGATAATCCGGCCTTTGAGAAAATATATTTAAGAAATCACGCCGCTTCAGCAGCTTCTTCCTTCTTCATAACTGGGCCAGAATCTTTGCCCTTGGCTGTTACATCACGATCAACAAATTCAATCACTGCAACTGCAGCATTGTCACCGTGGCGAAAGCCAGCCTTCATAATGCGAATATAGCCGCCTTGACGATCTTTGTAGCGCTTGGCCAAAACGTCAAACAATTTCTTGGCTTGCACCTGGTCTTTAATTTGAGCAATGGCTTGGCGGCGCGCATGCAGCGAACCATTTTTACCAAGTGTCACAAGCTTTTCAACAATGGGGCGCAAATCCTTGGCTTTCGGCAAAGTCGTTACGATCTGCTCATGCTTGATCAGGGCCACTGCCAAGTTAGCGAACATCGCGTTGCGATGCTCTGATGTGCGGTTAAGCTGACGACCCTTAAAACCATGACGCATAATAATTCTCCTTCAAACAGCCCAGCCTTGGCGGGGCATAAAACTTAGTAGTGGCTTTCCAATTTCTTGGCAAGTTCATCGATGTTTTCTGGCGGCCAATTCGTAACCTCCATACCCAAGTGAAGGCCCATTTGCGCCAACACTTCTTTAATTTCATTCAAGCTCTTGCGGCCAAAGTTCGGTGTGCGCAACATTTCGGCTTCTGATTTCTGGATCAAATCGCCGATGTAAACAATGTTGTCGTTCTTCAAGCAGTTTGCTGAACGCACAGACAATTCCAACTCATCAACCTTTTTGAGGAGAGCGGCATTGAACGGCAATTCTTGGCGCACTTCTTCAGCCACCGCCACTGTTGGCTCGCTGAAGTTGATGAACACTGAAATTTGATCTTGCAAAATGCGCGCAGCATAAGCCACTGCATCTTCAGGTGAAACCGCACCATTGGTTTCAACAGTCATAATCAACTTATCATAATCCAAGATCTGACCTTCACGTGTGTTCTCAACGCGATATGAAACGCGGCGCACTGGCGAATAGATCGAGTCAACTGGAATAAGGCCAATCGGAGCATCTTCAGCACGGTTGCGATCAGCGGCAACATAGCCCTTGCCATTGTTGATCGTGAACTCCATGCGCAATTCAGCGCCTTGATCCAGTGTGCAGATAACATGTTCAGGATTCAAGATTTGAACATCAGCAGATTGTTGAATGTCACCAGCTTTTACAACGCCGGGGCCAGTCTTCTTCAGCGTCAAACGCTTTGGGCCTTCAGCATGCAATGCAAAGGCAATCTCTTTAATGTTCAGGATCATATCCGTCACATCTTCGCGAACGCCTGCGATAGATGAGAACTCATGCAACACGCCATCAATCTGAACCGAAGTAACAGCAGCGCCTTGCAGCGAAGACAAAAGAATGCGGCGCAGCGCATTGCCCAAAGTTGTGCCAAAACCACGCTCTAATGGTTCTGCTACAACTGTGGCCATCCGGCGCTTATCTTTGCCAGATTGAATATCGATCTTGCTGGGGCGGATCAGCTCTTGCCAGTTTTTTTGATTGACTTGCATGTTCATGTTCCCGTTAGCCTCCGGAAGGTTCGACCTTCCAAACTCGGATTATTGACGACGTACGAAGCGAGCTTCGCACAGGAATTTTTTTAGATACGGCGACGCTTTGGTGGGCGGCAACCATTGTGCGGAATTGGTGTGATATCGCGGATCGACGTCACTTGCAGACCAACGGATTGCAAAGCACGAAGCGCTGATTCACGGCCCGAACCTGGACCTGTCACTTCAACTTCAACCGTGCGCATACCATGTTCCATGGCAGCTTTTCCAACCTGTTCACCGGCCAACTGAGCGGCATAAGGGGTTGACTTGCGTGAACCCTTAAATCCCATTTTGCCAGCCGAAGCCCACACAATGGTGTTGCCTTGCACATCGGTGATGGTGATCATGGTGTTGTTGAACGAAGCGTTCACATGAACCATGCCAGACGATACGTTCTTGCGCTCTTTACGACGCGGACGAGCAGTTTCTTTTGCCATAATCTAAACCTTATTTCTTTTTGCCAGCGATGGCTTTTGCAGGGCCCTTGCGGGTGCGTGCATTCGTGTGCGTGCGTTGGCCACGAACTGGTAACCCCTTACGGTGACGCAGCCCGCGATAGCAGCCCAAATCCGTCAAGCGCTTGATGTTCACAGCGATTTCGCGGCGAAGATCGCCCTCTACTGTATAATCACGATCAATGATTTCCCGAATTGCCAAGACTTCGGCATCCGAAAGTTCATTCACGCGCTTTGAAGCAGGAATCTTAACTTCAGCGCAAATGACCTTGGAATTAACCGGCCCAATGCCATTGATATAACGCAACGCGATTTCAACGCGTTTGCCAGTTGGAATATTTACGCCAGCGATACGAGCCACTGTTTATCTCCTAATTAATTCATGGGCTTAAGGCCCACAATAAAATATTTATACGTTTGTCATAGTGTGCCGTTAATGACACAAAGCTGCGCCCAGAGAAATCTCTCTCCCTAGGCCAGCCTATAGCTAAACGTCAGAATTGCGCCGTCCTTAGAGTGGAATCGCTTGCGCGTCAACCCGAGAACTGAGTCTTTCTAAGCCTTTAGCCCTTTCAACACGTTCTCGATCGCCACTGTCACCAGCGCGATGTCGGCCATGCCGTCAACCACATGCAAATTGCCCTTTTTGTGATAGTAATCCACAAGAGGAGCCGTTTGTTTATTATACACTTGAAGCCGATCACGAACCGTCTTCTCATTATCATCGGGGCGACGCGAAAACTCAAGTGAGCCACATGCGTCACACACACCAGCCGCAGTTGGCTTGGCAAATTCATCGTGGTAACCCTTGCCACACTTGGCGCAGGTAAATCGGCCGCTGATGCGCTTCACCAGCACCTCGTCGTCGACCTTCATTTCAATCACGGCATCAAGCTTTTGGCCCCTGCCCTCAAGCATTTTGTCCAATGCATCGGCTTGTGCTGGCGTGCGCGGAAAACCGTCAAAAACCACCCCGTTGGAAACATCTGGTTTGCCTAAGCGCTCTGCCACGATGCCCAAAATCACGTCATCAGAAACCAAATCGCCGCGATCCATAATCGCCTTGGCTTTCAAGCCCACATCACTTCCTGCAGAAATGGCAGCGCGCAACATATCACCCGTCGAAAGCTGCTTGTAACCATGCTTTTCTTCAAGGATTTTAGATTGCGTACCCTTTCCTGCACCAGGTGGGCCTAAAAGAATCAGATTCACTTCCGCTGGCCTCGCAACGTGCTCTTCTTCATCAGCTTTTCATATTGTTGCGACAGCAAATGTCCTTGGATTTGCGAAACCGTGTCGAGCGTAACGCTCACCACAATCATCAAGCTCGTGCCTCCAAAATAAAATGGAATGCCAGAGTAGCCCACCAACATTTCGGGGATCAAACAAATCGTCACAATATATGCAGCGCCAATCACCGTGATGCGGGTGAGAATGCGATCGATATAATCTGCGGTTTGTTCACCAGGGCGAATGCCCAAAATGAAACCACCAGACTTTTTCAAGTTATCGGCCGTCTCCTTGGGGTTGAACATGATGGACGTGTAGAAGAAACAGAAAAACACAATCAACATGGCATAGAAAAACAAGAACAACGGCTTGCCATGGCCCAACATGGCCGTAATTTGGTTCAACCAATCAGGGCCTTTGCCAGCTGAGAAGTTTGCTACGGTCAGCGGCAAAAGCAATAATGATGAAGCGAAAATTGGCGGAATAACACCAGCTGTATTCAGCTTCAAAGGCAGATGCGAACTTTCAGCCTGTGAGATGCGCATGCCCACTTGTCGCTTGGGATATTGGATTAACAAGCGGCGCTGCGCCCGTTCAAAGAACACGATGAACGCGATAACGGCGAATGCCAGAACCAAAATTCCCAAAATCAGGAATGGCGACATTAAGCCTTTGCGGCCCAATTCAAGCAGTGCCGCAACGCCCGAGGGAAGATTGGCCACAATACCCGAGAAAATAATCAGCGATGTTCCGTTGCCGATGCCACGCGCGGTGATTTGTTCACCCAGCCACATCAAGAAAACTGTGCCGCCAGTCAACGTTATAACTGTAGATGCGATGAAGAATGGCCCCGGATTGGTGACGATCCCACCCCGCCCAACAAGACCAATGGCAATGCCATAGGCTTGCAACGCAGCCAAAATCACTGTGCCATAACGCGTATATTGATTGATTTTCTTGCGGCCAGAATCACCCTCTTTCTTGAGGGCTTCAAGTTGAGGCGAAACCGTGCTCATCAACTGCATAATAATCGAGGCCGAAATATACGGCATAATATTCAAAGCAAAAATTGCCATGCGGCCCAAGGCACCGCCAGCAAGGCCGTTTACCCAACCTAAAATGCCAGATGAGTTTTGGTTGGCCAATTGCGCAATGGCCGCTTGATCAACGCCGGGAATGGGGATGTAAGAACCCAAGCGATAAATGACCAGAGCGCCCAGTGTAAACCACAGGCGTCGCATCAAATCTTCAGATTTGGTCAGCGAACCGAAATTTATATTTGCCGCAAGTTGCTCAGCTGCTGATGCCATGTTCAATTTTTCCCAAGTTCCGTGTCCGGCTCATATGGGCACGAACACGGTTTCAATCAACCTCAAGCCGGAGTTTTAACTTCCGGAGCAGGACGAGACATTGTTACGGTTCCGCCAGCTTTTTGAACAGCCGCAATTGCACCCTTTGAAGCGTAAAACACTTCAAATTTCAACGCAACCTTGATATCAGCGGTGCCAATAAGGCGAACGCCTTTTTCAAGCTTATTGATAACGCCAGCAGCGTAAAGGCTTTCGGCCGTTACAGGGCTTTTTGCATCAATTTTCTTGGCTTCGATTGCTGTTGCGATACGTGCCAAGTTCACTTCGTTGTATTCAACGATGTTTGGCTTGTTAAAGCCACGCTTAGGCAAACGACGATAGATAGGCATTTGACCACCTTCAAAGCCAGCCTTTGCGCCGCCCTTACGAGCAGTTTGGCCTTTGCCGCCGCGACCAGCGGTTTTGCCCAAGCCGGAACCCAATCCACGACCAACGCGTTTGCGAATTTTGCGGGCACCGGGATTATCGGCAATTTCATTCAGCTTCATAATTCGTATTCCTTATCCGACCACGCGCACCAAATGCGCAACCTTAGCGATCATTCCGCGAACCGACGGCGTATCAATCAAAGTCGATTGCTTGCGAATGCGGTTCAAACCCAAACCAACCAACGTTGCACGCTGATCAGCAGGTTTACGCTGCGGGCTGGCATATTGCTCAACCGTTACAGTTTTTGCCGCTGGGGCTTTTGCTGCTTTTGCCATGATCATCAATCCTTAGTCTGCAACTACTTCAGTGCCGCGGCCGCGCAAAACTTCGCTAACCTTTTTACCACGGCGCGAAGCCACAGAGCGAGGTGAGGTTTGCTTTTTCAAAGCATCAAACGTGGCGCGAACCATGTTGTATGGATTTGAAGAGCCAGTTGACTTTGCAACAACGTCGGCCATGCCAACAGATTCAAACACAGCACGCATTGGGCCACCGGCGATAACGCCCGTACCTGCAGGAGCTGTACGCAGAATTACTTTGCCTGCACCCCAACGACCATTGACGTCGTGATGCAAAGTGCGGCCTTCCTTCAAAGGAACGCGAACTAAGCCACGCTTGGCGCTTTCTGTTGCCTTGCGCACTGCTTCAGGCACTTCGCGTGCTTTGCCGTGGCCAAAACCAACACGACCCTTTTGGTCGCCAATTACTACAAGTGCCGCAAAACCGAAGCGCTTACCGCCCTTAACAACTTTTGCAACGCGGTTGATGTGAACCAACTTGTCGATGAATTCGCTATCGCGTTCTTCACCCTTGTCTTTACGTTCACCGCGCTCGGAGCGTTCTTTAGCCATGCTAATGCCCAATCGTCCTTAAAATTAAAACTTCAAACCAGCTTCACGAGCAGCGTCGGCCAAAGCCTTCACACGACCATGATAAATATAGCCACCGCGATCAAACACCACTTCAGCAACGCCCGCTTTTACAGCGCGTTCGGCAACCAATTTGCCAATCGCAGTAGCAGCAGCTTTGTCAGCACCGGTTTTCTTGGCTGTGATAAAGCCTTCTTCCAATGTTGAAGCCGAAGCGACGGTAACACCCTTGGTGTCATCGATCACTTGTGCATAAATATTCTTCGATGAACGGAATATCGAAAGACGCGGACGTCCGTTCTCGCGGCGCGCTAGGGTTTTGCGAACCCGAGCTTTGCGAAGCGCCATAGCATTTTGATTGTTTGCCATTGTGCGTTACTTCTTCTTACCTTCCTTGCGGAAGATCTTTTCATTTGCATATTTCACGCCTTTGCCCTTATAAGGCTCTGGCCCACGATATTCCCGAATTTCAGCTGCCACTTGACCAACGCGCTGCTTATCAATGCCGCTAACGATGATTTCAGTTGGCTTTGTTACCTTGATTTCGATGCCTGCTGGAACTTCATAGTTCACATCATGGCTATAACCAAGGTTTAGCTGCAACACTTTGCCGTTCAAAGCAGCGCGATAGCCAACGCCGTTGATTTCAAGTGTCTTAGAAAAACCATCCGTCACACCTTTGACCATGTTGGCCACCAATGTGCGTGACATGCCCCAAGAAGAACGCGCCAACTTCGTTTGATCCTTCGGGTCAACCTTCACGGCGCCCTCTTCCATCTTAACAAGCACTTGCTCGTTCAGAATGGTTTTCAGTTCACCCTTAGGACCTTTAACAGAAACCTGCTGGCCATGAATGCTCGCTGTAACACCAGCGGGAACGGGAACCGATTTTTTGCCAATACGTGACATGCTCTACCTCAGAATACTGTGCATAGCACTTCGCCGCCAACGTTCTGGGCGCGAGCATCAGCGTCTGACATAACGCCCTTCGGCGTTGACAAAATCGAGATGCCCAGGCCGTTGAACACGGAAGGCAGAGTGTCAACCGACGCATAAACGCGGCGGCCGGGTTTAGACACACGGTGGATCTCTTTGATCACAGGTGCGCCGTCGAAATATTTCAATTCTACTTCGAGTTCAGATTTGCCATCCTTCTCGATTGTAGCAAAGCCACGGATGTAGCCTTCTTTGTGCAAAACTTCGAGCACGCGCTCACGCAGTTTTGATGGTGGTATGGATACCTTGCTCTTCGTGCGCATTTGCGCATTGCGGATACGGGCAAGCATATCACTGATTGGATCATTGACCATTATAGCCCTCCCTTACCAGCTTGACTTAACCACACCGGGGATCAAACCCTGGTTGGCCATGTCGCGCAGTGCAATACGCGAAAGCTTGAATTTACGATACACTGAACGCGCACGACCAGAAAGTTCGCAACGATTGCGAATGCGTACCTTTGCCGAGTTGCGTGGAACTTCTGCCAATTTCAGAGCAGCTGCGAAACGCTCTTCCATAGGCGTGTCTTTCTTCATCACAACCGCCTTCAGGCGCTTGCGCTTGGCGTCAAAACGCTTTGCAAGCGCGCGACGTTTATCGTTCCGATTAATGGAGCTGGTTTTTGCCATGGAACGTCCTCAAATCCTTGCCAATATCATCTTAAGCCGCCTGCTTCTTTGCTGCCGTGCTCTTCCGGAATGGGAAGTTGAATGCTTCGAGCAAAGCGCGGGCCTCATCATCAGTCTTGGCAGTTGTGCAGACCACAACATCAAGACCCCAAATACGATCAATCTTATCGTAGTCAATTTCTGGGAAAATCAAATGTTCTTTGATGCCCATGGCATAGTTGCCATTGCCGTCAAATGAACGTTCGGTCAATCCACGAAAGTCGCGTACACGTGGCAGAGCAATGGTGATCAAACGATCCAAGAACTCATACATGCGAGTTTTGCGCAAAGTTACTTTTGCACCAATGGCCAAGTTTTCACGAATTTTAAATTGGGCAATAGCCTTTTTCGTTTTCGTAATAACAACCTTTTGGCCGGCAATCTTTTCCAATTCGCCAGCAGCAACAGCAACCAGCTTTGAATCTTGCGTTGCTTCGCCAACACCCATGTTCAAAACAATCTTGGTGATGCGAGGAACTTGCATAACGTTTTGATAGCCGAATTGCTTGATCATCTTGTCACGGATAACCTTGTCATATTCAACTTGAAGGCGCGCAATATAGCCCTTCTCCAAACCGGCGTTTGCATCTGCCACGGGGCCAGCTACACTCTCGCCTTTCTTGGCAGCTTTAGCCTTTACAGGCTTTGCCTTCTTCTCTTCATCAGCCATTGATCGTCTCTCCACTGCGCTTGGCAACGCGGACCTTTTTGCCGCCGTCAAGCGTCTTGTAACCTACGCGAGTTGCCTTGCCATCTTTAGGATCAAGCAGAGCAATATTTGAAATATGAATTGGCATCGTCTTGTTGATAATGCCGCCTTCGTTGGCACCTTGTGCCTTGGTATGGCGCTTGGCGATATTCACGCCTGAAACCACAGCGCGGTTTTCAGATGTGATAATTTCCAAAACATCGCCTTGCTTGCCTTTATCTTTGCCAGCAATAACGACAACCTTGTCGCCTTTTTTAACTTTAAACTTAACCGGCATCACAGCACCTCCGGTGCAAGGGAAATAATCTTCATTTGGTTCTTGCCGCGAAGTTCACGTGGCACTGGTCCAAAAATACGGGTGCCGACTGGCTCGCCTTGGGCGTTGATCAGCACAGCAGCGTTTTTGTCAAAGCGAATGGCCGAGCCATCTGCACGACGAATGTCTTTCGCAACGCGCACAACGATGGCTTTCATCACGGCACCTTTTTTCACGCGACCGCGTGGAATGGCTTCCTTGACCGATACAACGATCACATCGCCAATCGTAGCATAACGGCGCTTAGAGCCGCCGAGCACCTTGATGCATTGAACACGACGTGCGCCAGAATTGTCGGCCACTTCGAGATTTGTTTCTTGTTGGATCATGGTTTAACCGCCCTTATGCTTTCGACGCGTCAACTTTGCTGAGGAACGACCAGCGCTTCAGCTTCGACAACGGACGGGTTTCTTCAATACGCACAACTTCGCCAATCTTGGCTTCGTTCTTTTCATCATGCGCATGATATTTTTTAGAAAGACGAACAGTCTTTTTGAATACAGGGTGCAAAAGGCGACGTTCAACCTTAACGACAATCGTTTTGTCGTTCTTGTCTGAAACTACTACACCTTGCAATACGCGTTTCGGCATTCTCTCAACTCCTACTTCGCTGCAGACTTAACAGAAGCCGTATGCGCCGTTTTCAAACGGGCAATGTCACGGCGAATCTGGCGGATGCGCGAGCTGTTTTCCAATTGGCCTGAAGCGCGTTGAAAACGCAGGTTCAACTGCTCTTTCTTCAACCTCAGAATTTCATCTTTTACCTGGTCTTTCGACAGGGCGCGAACTTCGGTCATGTTCATAATTCAGCTCCCCTTATGCTTCGCCAAGGCGCGCAACAAAGCGGCACTTGATTGGTAATTTAGCAGAAGCCAAACGCAGGGCCTCTTCAGCAACAGCACGCGGAATGCCATCAACTTCAAAAATCACACGGCCTGGCTTAACGCGGGCTGCCCAATATTCGGTTGAACCCTTACCAGAGCCCATCCGAACTTCGGCTGGCTTTTTGGAAACTGGCACGTCTGGAAACACACGGATCCAAACACGACCAGCACGTTTCATGCCACGCGCAAGTGCGCGACGTGCAGCTTCAATTTGACGAGCCGTCAAACGATCTGGTTCCAAAGCCTTCAAACCAAACGAGCCATAATCCAACGTGTTGCAGCTGGTAGACTTGCCGTGAATGCGGCCCTTGTGGGCTTTGCGATATTTTGTCTTTTTAGGTTGTAACATGATCTATCTCAAACTTTACGCGTTTGCAGGCTCGCGACGCGGTGGACGCGGCGCTGGGCCTTCTTGTGCTTCGGCTAAGCGTTTATCTTGGGCCATTGGATCATGTTCCATGATCTCGCCCTTAAATATCCAAACTTTTACACCGTTGGTGCCGTAAGCTGTGTGAGCTGTGGCAACACCATAATCAATATCAGCGCGCATTGTATGCAATGGCACGCGGCCTTCGCGATACCATTCAACACGCGCAATTTCAGCGCCGCCCAAACGGCCTGAGCAAGTAATCTTGATACCCAAAGCGCCAAGACGTTGTGCAGATTGTACGGCACGCTTCATGGCACGACGGAAAGCCACGCGGCGTTCAAGTTGTTGGGCAATGTTGTCAGCAACCAAAGTCGCATCAACTTCGGGTTTGCGCACTTCAACGATGTTGAGGTGAACTTCCGAGCCCGTCATATCAGCAACTTTTTTGCGCAGCTTTTCAATGTCTGCACCCTTTTTGCCGATCACAACACCCGGACGCGCCGAATAAATTGTAACCCGGCACTTCTTGTGGGGGCGTTCAATCAGAACCTTTGAAACACCAGCTTGCTTCAATTCCTTTGTAAGGTAAGCGCGGATCTTCACATCCTCATGCAAAAGCTTGCCAAACTCACGTGAGTTGGCGAACCAGCGTGAATCCCATGTGCGGTTAATGCCAAGGCGCAGACCGATTGGATTGACTTTTTGACCCATTATGCGGCCTCTTTGGTTGTTTGACGAACAACAATCGTCAGTTCGCTAAAATATTTCTTAATGTGGCCAACACGGCCACGAGCATCTGGCATCCAGCGCTTCATCACCAAGTTCTTGCCAACCCAAGCTTCTGCAACAACAAGATCATTGATGTCGAGAGAATGATTGTTTTCAGCGTTCGCAATCGCTGACTCTAAGGTCTTCTTTACGTCCTTCGCAATACGACGACGCGAGAACGTGAGATGAGCCAACGCCTTGTTCACAGTAAGACCACGGATTTCAGTTGCCACTTCGTTGAGCTTGCGTGGGCTGATGCGGATCGAACGTGTGATCGCTTTTGCCTCAGTGTCGCTCAGGGCGCGTTTGGTTTTTGGCTTGCTCATATTACTTCGCTGCCGCCTTTTTGTCGCCGGCCGAGTGGGCCTTGAAGGTACGCGTTGGTGCAAATTCGCCAAGCTTATGTCCAACCATTTCTTCCGAAACGTGCACAGGAATAAACTTATTGCCGTTGTGCACCTGGAATGTCAGGCCCACAAACTGCGGCAGAATGGTCGAACGACGGCTCCAGGTTTTAATCGCAGCATTGCGCTGACCCTTCGCGGCTTCCGCCTTCTTCAAAACATACCCGTCTACAAACGGGCCTTTCCAGACTGAACGTGTCACTGGCTTCTACCTCTTACTGCGATTTCTTGCGATCATGGCGTGAGCGCACGATCAGCTTTGAAGTCGATTTATTTGTTCTTGTCTTATAACCCTTGGTTGGCTTGCCCCATGGGGTTGACCAATGCTTACCACCATTTGTACGACCGCCGTTTGGATGGTCGACTGGGTTGCGAGCAATACCGCGAGATACAGGGCGAGCGCCCTTCCAACGAGCACGGCCGGCCTTGCCAACCACTTCGTTGATATGATCTTGATTTGAAACAGCGCCAACAGATGCCATTGCATTGGCAGGAACCAAACGTGTTTCGCCAGATTTCAATCGAATGATAACAAAGGCACCATCACGACCAGCAACCATCGCATACGTGCCAGCAGCACGCGAAAGCGAACCGCCTGCACCTGGCTTGGTTTCAACGTTATGCACAATCGTGCCAACAGGAACCGAACCAATTTCCATGGCGTTGCCTGGCTTCACGTCAGTTTGCTTTGACGAAATAACCGTATCGCCAACAGCCAAACGTTGTGGTGCCAAAATATAAGACAGCGTGCCGTCTGTATATTTGATCAGAGCAATAAAGCCAGTGCGGTTTGGATCATATTCCAAACGCTCAACAACAGCAGGCATGTCATGCTTGATGCGCTTGAAATCGATCAAACGATAAGCAGTTTTGTGACCACCACCTTTGCGGCGTGAAGTAATGCGGCCCGTGTTGCCACGACCACCATGAGAATGTTGCCCTTCAACCAGCGTCTTTACTGGCTTGCCCTTATAAAGGTGGCTGCGGTCAACCTGGATAAGGTGGCGGCGGCCGGCGCTTGTGGGGTTAAATGTTTTCAGTGCCATGTTAAACTCACAGTCCCGTCGTCACATCAAGACGTTCGCCTGCGGCCAACGTCACATAAGCTTTCTTCGAGTCAGACAGCAAAGCTGGACGACCCTTAAAACGCTTCAATTTGCCTTTGCGAACAAGTGTGTTCACAGCTTCAACTTTCACACCAAACAGGCCTTCAATTGCAGCCTTGATTTGTGGCTTGGTTGCGCGTCTTGCAACATTAAACACGTGGGTATTGGTGTCTGCAATCAACGTGGCCTTTTCGGTAATCGAAGGGCTGTGGATGATGGCGTAATGATGTTCTTTGCTCATTTAAATCGTGCCTCCAGCGCTTCAACAGCAGCCTTGGTCAAAACCAAGTTCTTGCGGCGCAGAATGTCATAAACGTTGATGCCTTGGATTGGCAGAACATCAATGTTGGCGATGTTGCGCGCTGCGCGTGCAAAACCTTCATTCAATGTTGCGCCATCAATAATCAACGCATTCACCAAGCCCAATTTTTCGAACATGGCTTTCACATCTTTGGTCTTGCCGATTTTCATTTCGGCTTTGTCCAAGATGATCAATTCAGATGATTTGATCTTGGAGGAAAGTGCATGGCGCAAACCAAGTGCACGAACCTTTTTATTCAATGATGTTTCATGGCTGCGGAAACGTGGGCCAAAGGCCTTGCCGCCGCCGACGAAAATACCAGCTTTGCGTGAACCGTGGCGAGCGCCACCGCCACCTTTTTGATTGCCAAGCTTGTGTGTCGTACGGTTGATTTCACCGCGAGACTTGGCTTGGTGCGTGCCCTGTTGGCGCTTATTCAACTGCCATTGAACAACGCGGTGAAGAATATCAGCGCGCGGGTCAAGTCCGAAAATCAGATCGGAAACATCAACTGTTCCGGCCATATCTGCTTCAAGTGTTTTTACATCAAGTTTCATCATGGCCTCACTGTGCTGCTGGTGCTGCGGCTGCAGCAGTAAAAGCACCAGGCTTAGGTGCTGACGCAGGAAGCGCACGCTTCACAGCATCACGAACCGAAACCCAACCACCTTGCGAACCGGGAACTGAACCTTTGAGAAGGATCAAACCACGTTCTTTGTCAGTGCGAACAACAACGATATTCAATGTTGTCACAGAGTCTGAACCCATGTGACCAGGCATCTTCTTGTTCTTGAACACTTTGCCAGGATCTTGGCGGTTACCAGTCGAACCAATCGAACGATGGCTCACTGAAACACCGTGCGTTGCGCGAAGGCCGCGGAAGTTCCAGCGCTTCATACCGCCGGCAAAACCTTTGCCCTTGGATGTGCCTGTCACGTCAACAAACTGTCCTGCAACGAAATGATCAGCAGTAACTTCTGCACCAACCGGCATCATCGCATCTGCGGCAACGCGGAATTCCTGAAGCTTGCGCTTTGGTTCCACGCCAGCTGCTGCGAATTGCCCACGATCAGCCTTTGTAAGGCGCTTGATCTTTGGCGTGGCAGAGCCAAGCTGCAAAGCTGTATAGCCATGCTTCTCGGTTGTTTTGTGGCCAACAACGTGAACGTTATCGACTTTCAACACGGTCACAGGAACAACTGCTCCCTCTTCCGTGTAAATCCGGGTCATGCCCAGTTTTTTTGCGATGATG
>JANXRO010000277.1 GCA_025356765.1 Hyphomicrobiales bacterium
CTTTTATTTTTCGCTTATAAATAGCCAGTCAGAATGCCAAGTCCAGCAAACGTCATTGCGCCGCCACCAATCTGAATGATCTGTCGGGAATAACCCGCAGCAAGCCTGGCCAAACCCAATCCCAATGCAATACCGACACCATGCAAAAGCGCTGTTGCCAACATAAATCCTGCGGCATAGTTCAGTGCACCTGCATCAACAGGCATTTCCGCACCATGGGCATGGCCATGAAACAAAGCAAAGAACCCAACCACGCCCATTGCTATTGATGTTGGCATAGAGGTTTGCAAGGCAACCAAAGTGCCAAGCACAATCACCGACATGGCAATGCCAAGTTCTACAAAGGGAAGATCAACACCGCTGATCCCCAAGGCACCGCCCACCGCCATCATGGCAACAAAACAACTGGGCACAAGCCAAAGTGCTCGGCGTCCCAGATGCGCCGCGAACATACCCACAGCCACCATCGCCAAAATGTGATCAATTCCGCTGAGCGGATGCAAAACCCGTGCAAAAATCCATGCGTGATACCAACGCCTGTATGTGCATCCGCTGTTGTTGACAGCGCCGCGCTCAATACCAAACCCAGGGATATTTTAGAAAATTGTCTCACCATGTGCCGCTCCTTTTGCTCTTGCTGCATGCACTTTTGCACGCTTATGGTTTTGGAAACATTAGAGCAAAATTTACAAATTGGAAGGGCAGATAAAACTCAACTTTGGTTGCTACGTCTTGCCTCATGCAGATGAATCTCCGTTCGCAAACAGCCCAAGTTTGTTTAATAGGGCTTGGGCTGCCGTCGAAGATAATGCTGCCGCAGCTCCTCCAACCCGCGGGCAAACAATCCATTTATTCTTGGATGGCGAATGGACGTAAAGGCGGTTTAAAACTTGACACCGTAATAGTATAACACTATGTTATGTTATAACGTAGCGATATCCAACAGGAAGCAAACCTCGTGAGCAAGCTTAGCGAAAATGATGCGGAAGTGTTAAAAACGCTTGAAACAAGTCGTAAACCGCAGTCGGCCTATGAGATTCTCAATGTGCTGAAGGCGGGCGACCTTGGCAGCATCAAGGCACCGGTTCAGGTTTATCGCTCACTTGAAAAGCTTATCAACCAAAAGCTTGTCCATCGCATCGCCAGCATGAACGCCTATATCGCATGCGATCACCCACATCATGATTTTGAGCCGGGATTTTTCAGGTGCCTAAGCTGTAGTTCAGTTACTGAATTCAACTTGTCGCATGTTGTTGATCCGCTGCGCAGTTTGAGCGGGGCGGCACGGGTTGATTCAATTGCTGTCAACATAGAGGGAACCTGCCAGGCCTGCTATGCTCCGAGCGAGCTTTCGGCGTGAAAATGTCGTCGGTGTTTTTGCGTTTGGGAGTTGGCCAAAGGCTGGTTTTTGCCATTCTTTTTGTCGGATTGATCTGGTTCGCAACGTTGTCGGTGATGTGGCCATGACCTTGGCGGCCTTCAACTTGCGCGATGTTACACTTGGCTATGATGGCCATCCTGCCGTGCATCATCTGGATGGAGAGATTGTCAAAGGATCGCTAACAGCCATTGTTGGGCCTAACGGTTCTGGCAAATCCACATTGCTCAAGGGCCTCGTTGGCGCAATCCAACCGATGGGCGGATTAATCGAGCGCATTGGCTTTCAAACATATGACATTGCCTACCTGCCCCAAGCCAGCGAGATAGAACGTAGCTTTCCGGCCACGGTCGAAGATCTTGTCACGCTCGGTCTTTGGCGACGCAAAGGATTGTTCACTGCGATTTTCGAAACTGACCGCAAGGACGTCAGCAAGGCTTTGGTGGCAGTTGGACTTGAAGGTTTTCAAACCCGCGCCATCAGCGCCTTGTCCGGTGGCCAATTGCAGAGGGCTTTGTTTGCCCGCGTGTTGTTGCAGGATGCCAAGGTTATTCTGCTCGACGAGCCATTCACCGCAATTGACAGTAAAACCGTCAGCGACTTGATAGCCCTTGTGCGCCGGTGGCACGCAGAACAACGCACGATCATAGCGGTGCTGCACGACATTGAACTGGTGCGCGAGACTTTTCCAGATACTGTGCTTCTCGCACGCGAGCCCGTGGCTTGGGGCAAGACAGTGGACGCTCTCATCCCAGAAAATCTTTTGAAAGCACGTCGCATGAACGAAGCGCGAGATGAAACTGCACCTTGGTGCGAACCGGATGCAGCATGACAGCTTATGATTATCTGATAACCCCTTTTGCGGATTTCGCATTTATGCGCCGTGCTCTCGTTGGTGCTTCGGTTCTTTCGTTGAGTGCCTGTCCGGTTGGTGTATTCTTGACGTTGCGCCGCATGAGTTTGATGGGTGATGCAATGGCCCATGCCATTCTTCCTGGTGCTGCCATCGGTTTTCTGTTTTCCGGTCTCGCCATTTTGCCAATGACATTCGGTGGTCTTGCCGCAGGTCTTCTGGTTGCACTCTTTGCTGGCGCCGTGTCGCGGCTGACGATCCAACGCGAAGATGCAAGCTTGGCAGCTTTTTATCTGATCTCGCTAGCGCTCGGTGTGCTGCTTGTCAGCTTGAAGGGTTCAACAATTGATCTGATGCACGTGTTGTTCGGCACGGTG
This sequence comes from Hyphomicrobiales bacterium, assembly GCA_025356765.1. Classification (GTDB taxonomy): domain Bacteria; phylum Pseudomonadota; class Alphaproteobacteria; order Rhizobiales; family Aestuariivirgaceae; genus Aestuariivirga. The sequence continues at coordinate 2,609 of JANXRO010000277.1, forward strand.
CTTGCGCTCAATAACGAGGCCCTCATTTTGATCGCGGCCGTTGCAACGGTGTCAATCCTTTGCCTCTCGATTGTCTGGCGTGCTCTGGTGGCGGAGTGTCTTGATCCAGTGTTTTTGCGCACTGTCAGTAAGTCTGGATCGCCTGTGCATTTCATATTTTTGATTCTGGTTGTTCTCAATCTGGTGAGTGGCTTCCAAGCCCTTGGCACGTTGCTTGCGGTTGGCCTTATGATGTTGCCTGCTGCTGCTGCCCGTTTCTGGTTCAGAGATCTTGAACCCATGTGCCTTGCCGCCATGTTGATCGGCATCGTTTCCAGCTATGTGGGCCTGGTTGTTTCTTATCATGTCAGCATTGCATCTGGCCCGGCCATCATTCTCACCGCAGGCGTGATCTACCTCGCGTCACTGGCTTTTGCACCTCGGGGCATTCTGTTTACCCGCCTCAACCCTCAACGTCATCGTATCGCTTAAAGGAGAGAGACCATGAAACTGACCTTCACAGCTTTACTCATCGGCTCGACCATTGTTATTGTATCAGCCCTCACACCAATTTCGGCATTTGCCGCAGATAAAATCAAAGCCGTTGCAACCTTTTCAATTCTGGGCGACATGGTAAGCCGCGTTGGTGGCAATCGCGTGGAGGTTACAACCATTGTTGGCCCCAATGCAGACACACATGTTTATGAGCCAAAGCCTGCCGATGCGACAGCACTGGCCGGCACACAAATATTTTTCGTCAACGGATTAGGTTTTGAGGGTTGGATGGAGCGCCTAGTCGAATCCACCGCATTCAAAGGTTCGACTGTAACCACCAGCGACGGCATTATCTCTCGCACGATGATTGACGACGGTGTCAAGAAAACCGACCCCCATGCTTGGCAGAACCTTTCGAATGGCCTCGTCTATGTCAAAAACATTGCCGAAGGCCTGTGCAAAGTTGATGTTGCGGATTGTGACGCATACAAGAAGAACGCTGAAGCCTATTCTGCCGAAATCACTGCTCTTGATGCCGAGGTTAAGGTCAAGATTGCCTCCGTGCCTGAAGCAAAGCGCAAAGTGATAACAACCCACGACGCATTTGGCTATTTCGGCGCAGCCTATGGGGTGAGATTCGTGGCCCCAGAAGGTATGAGCACAGAAAGTGAAGCCTCTGCCGCCGATGTGGCACAACTGATCGAGCAGATCAAAAAAGAACATGTTACCGCTCTTTTTATTGAGAACATGAGCGATCCAAGATTGATTGAACAGATTGGCAGGGAAACGGGTGTCAAACTTGGCGGTTCACTTTTTGCAGATGCCCTGTCGGAAAAGGGCGAGGGCGGCGAAACCTATCTCAATATGTTTAAGCACAATATATCGCTGCTTGCCCCAGCCATGACGGGCTCATAAACCCGCCATTTCCGTTGCCGCACTTTTGCGGTGCTTGTCCGTCCGGGCCCTTGCCGACCGCCAGATTGCGAGCCGTTTCCAACTCTTTAGCGGTTGGCGGATCCTTCGCCGCAAAGTCAAATTCGCTAGAGTAAGATGGATCATAGATCTGGGCGGCAAACACCACCTTCTTGGGATCGGCAGATGCAGACAGAGGAACAAAGAAAGTGAATGGGAGAATTCCATCTGTCAAGAAATTGTGCGCATCGTATGGATTTACTGCGGACAAGAGTTTTCAGTTGTATAAAATACTCGCCATCCTTCTGAAAAGATGGCGCACCCGACAGGATTCGAACCTGTGACCTCTGCCTTCGGAGCAAGGCACTTACCCCTTAAATCATTGATAAATATAGGTTGAACGTGTCTCAATGAAGCTCATTCCGCCCGTTAGAGCCCCCCATTCTCCGGACATTCTCCGGACGCGCACCGATGGCATCGGCAATCTCATTCTGATGGTCTGGATTATGATGACCATAGTGTTTCAACAATGTGGG
>JANXRO010000363.1 GCA_025356765.1 Hyphomicrobiales bacterium
GATGGTTCGCCCCGCGCGCCACAAGTTGTGTTTGATTCAGGCTTGCCAATTATGGCCATTTGCTATGGCCAGCAAACCACCGCCGTGCAGCTTGGTGGTGTTGTTGAGGGCGGCCACGCGGCGGAATTTGGCCGCGCAGAAATTGATATTAAAGCCACTAGTGCCTTGTTCGACGGTTTGTGGAACGTGGGTGAGCGGCATCCGGTTTGGATGAGCCATGGCGACCGCGTGACGAACCTTCCTCAAGGTTTTGCAGTGAAGGCCACGTCTGAGAATGCGCCCTTCGCAATTGCCTCTGACGAGACGCGGCGCATTTATACCACCATGTTCCACCCCGAAGTTCACCACACGCCCGATGGTGCAAAACTTCTACAAAATTTTGTTTTGAAAATTGCGGGCTGCCAACCCAATTGGACGATGGCGGCATTTCGGGCTGAAGCGGTGACCCGCATACGCCAACAAGTGGGCAAGGGCCGGGTGTTATGTGGCCTTTCGGGCGGGGTTGATTCATCCGTTGCGGCGTTGCTTATTCACGAGGCAGTGGGCGACCAACTGACCTGTGTCTTGGTTGACCATGGTTTGATGCGGATGAATGAGGCAGCCGAAGTTGTGGCCATGTTCCGCGAGCATTATAATTTGCGCTTGGTGCATGTGGATGCCTCTGAAGAATTTATCACTGCCCTTGAAGGCGAGGTTGACCCCGAAACAAAACGCAAAACCATTGGTCGCTTGTTCATCGAAGTGTTTGAACGCGAGGCGGTAAAACTTGGCGGCGCAGATTTTCTGGCGCAAGGCACGCTTTATCCTGACGTGATTGAAAGTGTTTCATTCACCGGCGGCCCTTCGGTTACGATTAAAAGCCATCACAATGTGGGCGGGCTTCCTGATCGGATGAAGATGAAGTTGGTTGAACCGTTGCGCGAGCTCTTCAAAGATGAAGTGAGAAAGCTTGGTCAAGAGCTTGGTTTACCTGAAAAATTTGTTGGTCGCCACCCGTTCCCCGGACCTGGTCTTGCTATCCGCTTGCCTGGCGGTGTGACGCGTGAAAAGCTTTTGATTTTGCAAAAGGCTGACGCAATCTACATCGATGAAATTCGCAAAGCGGGTTTGTACGATAAAATTTGGCAGGCGTTTTCGGTGTTGTTGCCCGTTCAAACCGTGGGCGTAATGGGCGATGGCCGCACCTACGATCGCGTGTTGGCTTTGCGTGCTGTGACATCCGTTGATGGAATGACAGCAGATTTTTATCCCTTCGACATGAACTTTTTGGGAAGAGCTGCAACGCGCATCATCAACGAAGTCAAAGGCATCAACCGTGTGGTTTATGATGTAACTTCAAAACCACCGGGCACGATCGAGTGGGAGTGAGTGCGGCCGAAAGTGGGCTTGGCGTGATGAAGGCCCAAGCGCACTCAACGTTGCCGCTAACTATGCGGTTTGTTTTTTGCCGCCCAATGTTTCAGCCGTGAACCAACTTAAAATTGCCAGTGGTGCGCCGATGCCATAAATCCATGGCGTACCGAAATATTGCCCAAGGCTGCCCAGAAGCGGCGGGCCGATGAGAAATATCATAAATGATGTTTGCACCATTGAAGCCACGTTGATAGCAGAGGGTCTGTCTGTCATTTGTGCGGCGGCCGACACGGCAAGCGGGAACATGGCGCTGTTGCCAATACCAATCAACGCAAAACCCAGCAACGACATTGCAGGGTTTATCGATAAAAACACAATCACAGTGCCCATAAACAATACACCTGAAAGAAGGCGCGAAACTTTGGCTGGGGAATGGGTTTCAATATAGGCATCAGCAAAAAAGCGGGTGATGGCTTGTGAAAGTGCAACCGTGGCCACCGCAATGCCAACCACAAATGGGCCAGAGCCGAACATGGTTTGCATATAAATTGCAGACCAATCGATGCCCGCACCTTCCATCAACATTGCTGCGATTGTTACTGTGACCAGACTTAAAATTGCCATGCTGGGAAACGAAAATTTGGGGCGCTCAATTCCACTTTCGGCCACGCGCGTTGGTGAATGTTCAAACTTGCCCAGAAATGTTACAACGCCAATGGCAATGGCGGGCGCAATCAACGCCAGCCCAAGTTGGGGCGAAAGTGCTGCCTGGCCCATGGCCGCGCCGCATAGGCCCGCTGCAAAGAAGCCAAAGCTCCAGAACGAATGGGCGCGGTTCATAATGCGCCTGCCCACCAAGTGTTCAACGCGGTCTGCCTCCGTGTTCAATACAATTTCAATGCAGCCAATCAAAAACCCAATGGGCAAAAGGGCCAAGAAAAACAAAGGCGGATAGATCGCGTGCACGGCCAAGGCATAGCCAATGGCCACGCAGGGAATTGCCGTGAGAATTGTGCGCCTGAAGCCCAAGCGTTCTATCCACGGTGTTGCAAAGGTCAGCGCCAACATTGTGCCTGCTGGAACGCCAATCAGGCTGAGGCCAAGTGTTTGATCGCCCACGCCCATATTTTGCTTCACATCGGCCATGCGCGGAAAAATGCTGCCCATGGCAAAAGCGTGAAGAAAAAATGCCGCGAAAATACGGTGATGGGGTTGGAGATTAAAACCGATGGCCATTGTCGTGTCCCTATAAAGGAAAATTCAATCTTGCATAAACGTGCAAAACGTGCAAGAACAATTATGAACATGTGAGGGAAAAATGAATGTTATCGCAAGAGAGGCATAATTTTATTCGCGCTGAATTGGCGTTAAAAGGCCGTGTTGTTTCACTTGATATTGCGCAGCGATTTGGCGTTTCAGAAGATACAGCGCGACGTGATTTGCGTGAACTTGCCAAAGGCGGTGATTGTCGCCGGGTTTATGGTGGTGCTGTTGCGCCTCGTGCGGGGTCGGTTGGTGAACGCAACAATCATTTACGCGATGAAAAGCTGCGTTTGGCACAATGTGCAGCACAATTGATTAGGTCTGGCCAAACGCTTTTTATTGATAGCGGTTCCACCAATATTGCGATCGCTCACGCCATTGCGGGCGATCTTGAATTGACTGTGGCTACAAATTCTTTGGGTGTGGCGGTGGCCTTGGCTGATCATGCAAGAGTTAAACTTGTAATGTTGGGCGGGGCCTATAACCGCGAACTTGGAATTTGCAGCGGGGAAGACACGTTAAGTTCCATTGGTAAAATCTATGCTGATGTTTTGTTTTTAGGATCTTGTGGCGTTGATTCAGTTCATGGCGCAACGGCATTCGACTCCGCTGAAGCTGAAGTGAAGCGCGCTATGGCCAAAAACTGTGCGCAAATCGTGGTTGCCGCCACATCCGAAAAGCTGGCGACGGCGGCGTCATTTCACGTTGTGGGGCCAAAGCTTATTCATCATCTGGTGGTCAATCGGCCAGTTAAGGCATCGGTGTTATCACCGTTTAAAAAGCATGGCATGACTATTCATCTGGCGTGAATTTGTTGTTGGCGTTCAGCAATGCCAACTAACTATCAATTGTGTTCAAGCTGCCCAGAACGTCATAGAGAAAGCTATTCAAGGCCAGTTTGCCGGAATCTTCCAAACCTTGCTCATCGCCCAACACAAAATTGCGAAGGCTGAAGCGCTTTTCAGAAATTGCCACGGCCACATCGCGGGGCAGGGCGGGCAACACCAAGGCGCTTTCTTCCGTGGGCCAAGATGAGCCAACGTTTTCATTGCGCACGGCCACAAACAGATCAATGCCTTCTTGCTCATAAATAACTTTTGCGGCTTTTAAAGATGCCGCAACGCGGTCCACCACAAAAAACACCACAATGCGAAAGCCCGCTTTTTTTGCCTCTTCGAAAACATGAAGTTCTTCAACCGCTTTGAAAAATTCCCACAGGTGGCGTGCGGGCAGGTCCACAATGTAATCGCGGCCGGGTGCACCTAAAATTGTGTCGAACACTTTCATCTGGCCTTGCATAGTTGCAAAATCAGCCAGCGCTGTACGGCCCGGAAAGAATTGCCGAAGCGGGCCATCGGGCGCGTCTGTGTCGATGATGAAGGGGTCTTTGCCATCCAGCAAAAGATAATCAGACAAGAGCCGCGCCAGCAAAGTTTTGCCATTGCGATTCTCGTCCGATGCCGTGATATAAACCGTGGAGGCGTTGGCCACGGGGCTTTATGCTTTAGATAAGGTTGGGTGCGCGGCCGCCAGAGGTTATCTCTTGCAACATTTGCACATGGGCCAATTCAGCATCAATTTCTGAAACCCATTTTTTCACATACCCGCGCAACACAAACGAGAATTTTCCAGCAGATCCATCTGCCGCTTTGTTATCAATGAAGTCTTTGAAGGTTACGCCAGCAACGTCAACTTGCTCGTAAGCCATTTCGTTGAGTTTCGGGATGTTGATTTCCTGGGCCTTTGGAATGGCTGAAAAATATTTCTTGTGGGTGGCATCATCCCATTCAAAGAAATTGGTTTCGTTGATGGAGTTCCTTGCCACAACATAGCTCACTCCTTGCAGATATTTTGCAATCTCGCCAATTTCATCGAGCGATGCGATGGATGAACCCACAACATGCATCAGCCCCATGTTGAACACACCATTGCGGGCGGCTTCCAAAACGCCGATGCGTTCAAACAAATCCAAGGCATAGGACAAGTTGCCGGCTTTCAAATCAACGATGGTGACGGGAACATTGGCAGATTCCATCGTGTCCAAAACC
>JANXRO010000365.1 GCA_025356765.1 Hyphomicrobiales bacterium
GAGGCAGGCCTAGCGCCCGGTTTTTCCGTGATGGACGAACGGCGTGAGGCAGAGCTGCAATCTTCGGCCACGCAAATTGTGCTGAACAAAGCCGAACATGAAACCGAAAGTCAAACGGCCAAAGCTTTCGAAGCTTTAACAGATCGCTTGAACAGAGATGATTTTCAATCTTTGATCAAAAGCTTCATCACCGCGCTGCGTAAAGCCAGCCCCGAGCTTTTGAATCTCGACAAAGCCTCTTATGAAATCGTGTTGTCGAACGGGCTGGGCGTGACACATCTCAACTTCGAAGTGATCAAAGCCGAACTGAACAGCATTGATAAACCAGCCTATCTCCATCACGCAAAGTTGCTTGGGCCTTCAGGAAAGTACGGCACCGTTACCCCCTCTGAAGCGATGATGAAAATTGCGCAGACCGATGAACCGGAAGACCTTTTGGAAAAATTTTATCTCACCGAAGGCAAGCCTCGGCAGCAACAAATTAGCAATAAAACTGTCATTGCCTTTCCTGACACGCAAGATTTTATTGAAGTTGAAAAGGCGCGTGTTTTTGCTCTTCTCCAACAACGCAACACGTTGGAAATCATCGCCCAAAGCGGCAACGCTTTTGTTTTGGCCAAGGAAGTTTTGCACCATATCGCGGCTGAAAAACAGCGCTTAGGGATTTATGATTTTGCTGATCTGATCACCAAGGCCGCTTCACTTTTATCAAATGCACAGGCCACGCAATGGGTTTTGAAAAAACTCGATGAAGGCCTTAATCACATTCTGTTGGATGAAGCACAAGACACCAGCCCCGATCAATGGCGCATTGTGCGCAGGTTGGCGGATGAATTTTTTGCTGGCGCTGGCCTGCCCAAAGCCCAATCTCGCAGCGTGTTTGTGGTGGGCGATCAAAAGCAATCCATTTTCAGTTTTCAAGGCGCTGATGCAAAAGGCTTTGCCAAAACCCGAGAAGAACTTTTTGAACAAACGCAAGGCCAGATGGCATTGGTTGAACTTACCACGTCATACCGCAGCACCAGCACTGTGCTGGATGCTGTGAACAAGCTTTTCACCCAAGCCAAATTGAAAGAACTCGGAATCTTTGATGCCTCCGAACGCGACCACACCGGGGTTCGAAAAGACGAGGGTGTTGTCGAACTTTGGCCTTTTGAGACAGAAGAAAAAATTGCCGAGCCAGACGCTTGGGCAAGACCCTTAGACACTCCTGCCGTCACTTCAGCAGACCGGATGCTGGCCGAAACGATTGCGGAAAAAATTGCAGGTTGGCTCTCCCCCACAAGACCAAAGCTTCTGATGTCAAAAAACCGGCCTATTCAACCGGGTGATATTCTCATTCTGTTTCAAACCCGCTCCACGCTTTATCGTTTGGTGTTGGCCCACTTGCGCCAACACGGTGTGCCCGTGGCAGGGGCTGATCGTTTGATACTTTTGAACTCGCTGATCGTTCAAGATATTGTGGTGTTGCTCGGTTGGCTGTTGCTGCCGCAGGATGATCATGCTTTGGCAATCATTTTAAAGTCCCCCTTGGTGCCAGAACCATTAAGCGAGAAACAATTGTTTGAACTTTGTTATAATCGCAAAGCAAATCTGGTGGATTTGATCAGCGGGCCCAATCAAAACTATTTAAACACGCTGCAACAACAGGCCCAAACCGCTGGCCCATTTCAAATCTTATCTTTGATCATTTTGAAATCACGCCAAAGCATAGCCAAACGTTTGGGTGAAGAGGCCTTGGAAGCCAGTGCCGCCATGATGGATTTGGCATTGGATTATGAGGCCGACCATGGCCTTTCGTTGTTTGGCTTTATCAATTGGTTCAGTGCAACAGAAACCACGCTAAAGCGCGATATGGACAAGGCCAAGGGTGATGTGCGCTTGATGACAGTGCATGGTGCCAAGGGCCTTGAAGCCGAAATTGTGATCATGGCGGATGCAACCTATGTGAAAAAACTTTCGAGAAACGGGCCAACTGTCATCACCCTTCCGGAAAATGAACGCGCGGCTGGCCTGCCCATTTGGAAGATGAGTGGCAAAGGCCCCCATGTTCAGCAGTTTGAAAATTGGGTTGAACTTCACACCCAAGATGTTGCGCAAGAAAACAACCGCCTGCTTTATGTCGCCATGACACGCGCAAGAGATGAGCTTTATATCTGTGGCGCAAAGGGCAAAAATAAAGTGGGCGAACGTTCGTGGTGGCCAGCAATCACCCAAGCCTTGGGCGCACCAGAAAATGATGAGCCAAAACGTTTTGGCTTGCCTGATCAATTTATTGATGTGACCAAAACAGATATTCCACCCGCTGCACATCAAGCTCCATGGCTGTTGAGAAATCCAAAACTGGAGGGGCAAAAACCAAGAGAGGCTTTCAACCCTTCTGGCAATCGCCAAACGCTAAACCCAAAAGCTGCCAAACGCGGCACGGCGTTGCATCGCCTGTTACAAGATATTGCAAATGTGTCTGAAGATCGGCGCTTCAGCGTGGCAAGGCAGCGCGCCATTGCCCTTGATTTGACAGAAGTCGATGCAAAGCAGATGGCTAATTTGATGGCGCGCTCTGACCTTCAAGTTTATTTCGGCCAAGGCAGTAAAAGCGAGGCTGATATTATTGGAACGCTGCCAAATGGCATGGAAGTGTCTGGTCGCATTGACCGCCTGACAGTGTTGCCGACAGGCATTTGGCTGCTTGATTATAAATCCAATCAGGGCGGTTCAGAGCCAATCTCGCCCAGCCATCCCTATGTGCAGCAACTGGCAACCTATGCAGCCCTCCTTGGCCAACTCTATCCCACAAGTCCCATTCATGCTGCCCTGTTGTGGACGCAAACGGGCGAATACCAACCCCTGCCAGAAGCACTGATCACGGCTGCCTTGCAAGAAATTGAACTGTTCAAGGCTTGACGGTTGGGGCCTGGCACCCTAGCTATAAGGCCAACAGTTTGGAGAATATGTTCATGTCCACCCATAAAGTCACCGATGCCAGCTTTGAAGCTGATGTTTTGAAATCCACCACGCCAGTGGTTGTTGATTTTTGGGCCGAATGGTGTGGCCCCTGCAAAATGATTGGCCC
>JANXRO010000354.1 GCA_025356765.1 Hyphomicrobiales bacterium
CCATAATCTGCGCCCAAGCGGAAGAGGCTTGCAACGTTGATGACGCAGGGCCAAGGCCGGCATTGTTCATAAGAAAAGTAACAGGCGGCATTGCCTTTGCCACTTGTGCTGCGGCAGAATTTATCGCCGCTTCATCAGAAACATCTGCGCCAATGGCCAACACATTCGCACCTGCGGCGCTGAGTACCTTCGCGGCAGCGTTAAGCGGTTCTCCTGCAAGATCGATCATCACAACCGCCATGCCGAAACTCGCCATGGCTTTTGCGGCGGCAAGACCTATGCCGGAAGCGGCACCCGTGATTACAGCGGTGCGGCCTTTTGTAAATGCGGAATGTTGCGCCATCAACCTCTCCTTCTTGCGCGTCTAACGCCACCGTCATCGCCCAGTGTTTCCACGTGTTTGATCGGCGGCAGTGTTACGACCTTTTTCAAATTCGCAAAGTCAGCGGTTTTATGCGGCATGGCCATGGCTTCCACGAAATGCTGTTGGAACATTGGCTCCACCGCAGTTTCAATTTTTTCAATGCGGCGCACCACATTTTCAATTTCATCACGCGCTGCTTTGTTGAGCAGTGCAATGCGCGCACCCGTGCCCGCCGCGTTGCCCGCACTTTGCACACGCGCCAAATCACAATCGGGAATAAGCCCCAAGATCATGGCATATTTCATATCAATATGGCTGCCGAATGCGCCAGCCAAACGGATTTTATCAACGTGGGTGATTTGCAATTTATCCATCAACAATTGCACGCCAGCATAAAGTGCGGCCTTGGCCATTTGAATGGCGCGCACATCATTCTGCGTCACGCGAATGGTGTTTTCACCGCTGCGAATAACATAATTAAATGTGCGCTTATAAGATTCAATGCGGGGCGAAAGTGCGGCCATCGCGCCATCCACCAAACCATCTTGGCTGATGATGCCCGCCAAATACATTTCGGCCACAGCTTCAATAATGCCGCTGCCGCAAATGCCAGTAACGCCTGTTCCGGCAATGGCTTCTTCAAAGCCTTGTTCATCGCTCCACAATTCACAGCCGATGACGCGATAGCGTGGTTCAAGCGTTTCAGGATTGATGCGAATGCGTTCAATGGCGCCGGGTGCCGCGCGTTGGCCGCTTGAAATTTGCGCGCCTTCAAAGGCTGGCCCGGTGGGGGATGAACATGCAAGTAAGCGATTGCGATTGCCCAACACAATTTCTGCATTGGTGCCAACGTCCACACACAACATCATTTCATCTTGTTCGTGGGGCGCTTCTGAGAGAACCATGCCAGCAGCATCTGCGCCAACATGGCCCGCGATGCAGGGCAGCACATAAACATATGCGCCCGCATTTAATTTGAAATCCATTTCGCGGGCAGGGAAGGTGAGGGGAAGGCCAGTTGCCAAAGCAAAGGGAGCACCGCCAAGTTCTGTGGGGTCTATACCCAAGAATAAGTGATGCATAACCGGATTGCCCACCAACACTACTTCCATGATGTTGTTGAGATCAACACCCGCTTGTTGGCCCACCTCTTCGGCAAGTTGTTGCAGCGCTGAACGAATGGCCGTGGTCATTTCCACCTCGCCGCCGGGGTTCATCATCACATAGGAAACGCGGCTCATCAAATCTTCGCCAAAGCGAATTTGTGGGTTCATCAAACCCGCACTGGCCACAACTTCACCGGTGGACAAGTTGGTGAGATGGGCCGCTATGGTGGTGGAGCCAACATCGATGGCAATGCCGTAAGCCTGATCGTGAAAGCCCGGCCAGATGGAAACCAGCTTGTTGCCACCAGGCGCACGCGTGAACACGGCGCAGGTGATTTTCCATTCACCTTTGCGCAGTGTTTTTTGCAAATGAGAAATGATCGGAAGTTCGGCGGTGATGTTTTCAACACCCCATTGTTCTTTCAGCGCCACATAAACCCTTTCAAGATCAGAAGAGGGTTTGTGCATATCAGGCTCTTCCACCTCGATGAAATAAAGCTTGGTGGCGGGATCAAGTTCAATGGCGCGCGTATCAGCTTCCTTACGCACAACCTGTTTATGCACTTGGCTTTCGGGCGGCACATCGATAACGAGATCGCCTTCAATTTTTGTTTGGCACGAAAGGCGGCGGCCCGAAGCAAGCCCGCGCAACTTATCGTAACGCATTTCAACTTGGCTCAATGCGCTCACATGATCAGCGGCTGATGTTATGCCATGTTTGGCAAATTCACCCTCGCCAACATTAATTTGGCAGCGCCCGCAAATGGCACGCCCACCGCACACGCTATCAATATCAACACCAAGTGCTCGCGCAGCGGAAAGCACTGGCGTTCCCACAGCAAACCGCCCACGTTTGCCAGATGGCGTGAAAACGATTAGCGGATTTGCCTCTGCCATTAGCGGCGGCGTCTTTCTTCGCGGGCCTTGCGGCGGGCTTCAATATCTTCATTGCTCGAAATTTCGCCAGCGGCTTGCGCAGCCTTGGATGGGCCTGCCGTCATTTCGCGGAATTTGTTAGTCCAGAATTTGCAATTCGCGTCTGTTCCGTTAAGAACGTTCGCACCAAAAATTGCATGCATATCTTCATCATGCAGCGGGTTCATAATGGCTGATGTCATGCCGTGGCTTGCGGCCATGGCAAGGAAATAGCCTGTGAGCGCGCGGCGGTTGGGCATGCCGAATGACACATTGGATGCGCCACAGGTTGTGTTCACTTTCAATTCTTCACGCAGGCGGCGAACCAAGCGAAACACCTGTTGGCCAGCCGTGCCCATGGCACCAATGGGCATAACCAAAGGATCAACCACAATGTCTTCAGGCTTAATGCCATAGTCAGCAGCGCGGCGCACAATTTTGCGCGCCACTTCAAAACGCACATCGGGATCTTCGCTGATACCGGTTTCATCATTAGAGATGGCAACAACGGGCACGTTATATTTTGCGACAAGCGGCAAAATGGCCTCAAGCTTTTCTTC
>JANXRO010000373.1 GCA_025356765.1 Hyphomicrobiales bacterium
ACTTCAAATTTTTTGCTTTCGTGGCGATATGTTGCCGAAAGCTCGGCGTGCCAAGGCTTGTCGCTGGTTGCCACGTCTATCTTGGCCAAAACGACAAAACCATAGGGCATTTTTTTGTAGGTCAAATCAGCGCGCGGTGCATGCCATGTTGCAGCGTTGCCATCATCCACCACGTCCAGCGTTGCATCGGTAATGCGAATATCTTCAAGGGCAGCAAACCCCCCGGTTTGATCACGTTGATCGAGCAAATCAATGATATGTGATCCGGTTGTTTCAATCCCTTGGGCCACGGCCATTGGTGTTTCTGGCGCAGAGGCCGATTGATCTGATTTTCCTTCTGCGCTGTGTTGAGAGGCGCCAAAATCAAGAAGCGATGAACCATACAAGCCCAAAAACAAAGAGCCATCAATGTTGCGCCGAACACTGATTTTAGGGCCAATAAATTCCAAGCTGCGCGGGCTAAACTGGCCATAGAGCAGCGCCGCTTTATCTAACGTAACGGCAGCTTGGGGTGATGTGGCCAAAACATTTCCGGCAGTGTCAGTTAAGATCAAATTGTTAAACCGAATATTTGGAATGTTAGTTCTGGGATCGATGGCCAGAAATGAGTCGCCCAGTTTGATTGTCATGCCATGCAATTCGCCAGAGATTGCTGATTCAATTTTCTGGTGAAGGAAGCCAACAGCAAGTGGCCCGCGTGTAAGACGCAGATAAAGGCCGCCAAGGCCTATCGCCACAAGAGCGAAAACCGAAAGCATGCACAAAACAACAATTTTAAAAATCTTAAACTTCAATCTCGCCGACCAGAACTTTGTCTATTGATGGTGAAGACTCAAAACAAATTACACTTATGGCTTTTCCCACCAATTGCAACTCGTTCCAAGCCCAAAGGCCAGCAAAAAAAGGCTAAAGAAAGGCAATTTATTTGGGGCAAGACAGGCCGATAATTTAACGTTAGAACAGTTGTGTTGATTTGCGTTTAAGGCGAAAAAGAATGGTTTTTGGTTTTGGAAAAAAACGTGCGGTTGAAGAAATGCGGCAATTGCCGACTGAGCCCTCGTTTATTGCACGCGATACCAGTTTTGAAGGCAACGTGTCGAGCGATGGAGAAATTCATATTGATGGTGAGATGCGCGGATCGATTCGTGCTCACACCTGTTTGGTTGATTCCCACGGCGAAGTGCATGGCGGAATATCAGCCCAGTTTGTTGTGGTGCGTGGCCGTGTGATTGGCCCCATTACTGCCGCACAGGTGACAATTCAGGCTGGCGCCCATGTTGAAGGCAACGTGATCAACGAAAATATCATTATTGAAAATGGTGCGCATGTCATTGGTTCAATCACGCGCAGCACATCAGCAGCCGCGCCCATCGCCAAAGACCGCTTCCTTGAACTCGGGGCAAATGGTGCAGATGATGAAAACATTCTGCCAATGAAGTTGGTAAAATAGTTTTATTCGATATCTTCAACACCATCAGGGCTGCCGCCATGGATGCGTTGTGCCAATGATGCTTGAATAAAATCATCAAGTTCGCCGCCCAAAACTGCTGTGGGGTTTGTGCTTGAAAAGCCGGTGCGCAGATCTTTGATCAACTGATAAGGCTGCAACACATAAGAACGAATTTGGTGACCCCAGCCATTGTCAGTTTTTTTGGCATTGGCTGCGTCAACCTTATCCTGCTTTTTTTGCAGTTCCATTTCATAAATGCGCGCCTTCAACATTTTCATGGCGGTTGCGCGGTTTTTGTGTTGTGAGCGCTCGGCCTGACAGGCCACGATAATTCCGGTTGGCATATGCGTAATGCGCACGGCAGAATCGGTGGTGTTGATGTGTTGACCGCCCGCACCTGAGGCGCGGTATGTATCAATTTTCAAATCACTTTCGATGATGTCGACAACGATATTATCATCAATGACAGGATAGGCCCACGCCGAACAGAAAGACGTGTGTCGCCTTGCGTTGGAATCATAAGGTGAAATGCGAACCAAGCGATGCACTCCACTTTCGGTTTTCAATTTGCCGTAGGCATTGTGGCCTTTGATTTGCAATGTGCAAGATTTGATGCCCGCTTCTTCACCATCATGTTGATCAAGCACTTCAACTTTATATTTGTTCAAGTTGGCCCAACGCACATACATGCGCATCAACATTGAAGCCCAATCTTGGCTTTCGGTTCCGCCTGCACCAGCATTGATTTGCAAATACGAATCATTGCCATCAGCTTCGCCTGAAAGCAGCGCATCCAGTTCAATGGCGGCCACATCTTTTTTCAATGCCTGCAAAGCTTTTTCAGCTTCAAGAACGATTGAAGCATCGCCTTCGCTTTCTCCCATGGCGATCAGTTCGGTGTTGTCGGCTACAGATTGTTCGATTTTCAAGATGCCGTTGATGCGCCCATCAAGTTCTTGGCGGCGCTTCATCACCTCTTGGGCTTTTTGCGGATCATTCCAGATTGAGGAATCTTCCGCTTTTGCATTCAGTTCGGCTAATTCACGGACGGAATTATCCCAGTCAAAGATGCCTCCTGAGCAGGCCCAAGGACTGCTCGATTTCTTCAATGGCTTTGGTAACTTCGGCGCGCATAATGTTCTTTCAAATTAAAATCGTGATGGCCGTCAATAGAGGCCACCGCCGCCATTCGTCAACCCGCCATCTTGCGGGGGCGGTTGATCTGCTGGCTGATCAGTGGATTGGTCGGCGGGCTGGTCAGTTTGGCCGGGCTTTGTAGCAGGAACCAAAACCACGCCGTCACCGGGTTGGGCCGTTGTCTCAGGCTTTCCTGTTCCACTGCCGATAACAATGTTGTTGGAGGGGGGTTCATCACCTGGCTTAAAGCTTTCGAGAATGACGCCATTTTCGCCGTAAATGCCGCGTTTTCCGGTGTTCACATGAATTGGAATAAGTTCAATGCCGCGTGGCACACGGAAAGGAATTGCGGCTTTGTCACGCAAGGCAAGACGCATGAAATCTGCCACAATGGGCGCCGCCAACTCGCCACCCGTGCGGCGCTTGCCCATCGGTTTTGGTGTGTCAAAACCAACGTAGACCCCAACTGTAAGATCAGGCGTGAAGCCGATGAACCAAGCGTCTTTTTCATCGTTTGATGTGCCGGTTTTGCCAGCAACAGGTTTTCCTACAATTTGCACTTTTTTGCCTGTGCCACGTTCAACCACACCTTCCATCATCGAGGTGATTTGATAGGCGGTGTAAGAATTCATCACCGTTTCGCGGTTGTCGATTAAATCAGGTTCGGCCATTCCGGCTTCATAGTGATCAACTTTACAGGCCGAGCAATCACGCATGTCGTGGCGAAAGATTGTTCGACCAAAGCGGTCTTGAATACGATCAATCAACGTTGCCTCAACTTTTTTGCCGCCGTTGGCAATCATGCTATAGGCCGTTGTCATTTTCAAAAGCGTGGTTTCGCCAGCCCCCAAGGCCATGGCAAGTTGAAGGGGCATGTGATCATAAATGCCAAGTCGTTGCGCCAAATCGGCCACTTTGGTAATGCCCATCGCATCAGCCAAGCGCACTGTCATGGTGTTGCGAGATTGTTCAATGCCGCGGCGCAGGGTTGACGGACCATAAAAATCCTTCTCATAGTTTTTGGGTTTCCACACTTCGCCATTGGGCATTTTATATTCAACGGGTGCGTCAAGAACCACTGAGGCTGGCGAATAGCCATTATCAAGGGCTGCTGCATAAACCACTGGTTTGAATGAAGAGCCCGGCTGGCGCATGGCTTGCACAGCGCGATTAAATTGGCTGGCTCCATAAGAAAAGCCGCCAACCATTGCCAACACACGGCCCGTGTGCGGGTCCATCGCCACCAACGCACCTGCAACTTCGGGCACTTGCACCAAGTGATATTCACCCTCTTTGCCCGATGGAGCCACATAGACAATATCACCCACCGCAACGGCATCTGATGGGGCTTTGATGGCGGGGCCAAGTTTTTCGCCATCAATATATTTCTTGGCCCACATCATAAGCTGCAAGGGCACAAAACCAGTTTCACGTTTCTCCTCGAACTTGCCGTCCTGCAAGAAGCGGGGCTGCAGGCCCACGGTTGCGCCCAAATCTGTAACCGCCGTCACAACAGCAATGCGCCAGGGTGCTTCGTCTGCGGGAATACGATAAGAGGCCAAAAATTTCGCCCAATCACCACCATCCAACGTCACGTTGGCCTGTGGGCCGCGATAGCCACGCTGGCGGTCAAAGCTGATCAGGCCACGTGCCACGGCCTGCCTTGCGAACAGTTGGAATTTCGGATCAAGCGTTGTGCGAACGGAATATCCGCCCTTGTTCAATGTGTCTTTGCCATACTTGGCCACAAGCTCACGACGGGCTTCTTCGGCAAAAGATTCAGCAGAAAAAAGCTGCGCTCCGAATGGCCGTGGATTGACTCTCAAAGGTTTGGCCAATGCGACGGTAAGCTCATCCTGCTTGATGTATCCATTTTCAAACATTTGAGTCAGCACATAGTTGCGCCGTTCAATGGCCCTGTCATAATTTGTGAAGGGATTATAATTCTTGGGGCCTTTCGGAAGAGCCGCAAGATAAGCTGCTTCTTCAATCGACAGCTCGTTTAACGACTTGCCGAAATAATTGATCGAGGCTGCAGCAACGCCATAAGAGTTGAAACCCAGAAAAATGTCATTCAGATAAAGTTCCATGATTTGGTCTTTGCTGAACGATGCCTCAATGCGTTGCACCACCAAAGCTTCTTTCAGTTTGCGCGACCAGGTGCGTTCATTCGACAGCAAAAAGTTCTTGGCCACTTGCTGAGTTATGGTGGAGGCACCAACAATTTGGCCATGGCCGGTGATTTTAACTTGCACAAAGCGCAAAACCGCTTTGCCAATGCCGCGCCAATCCAGGCCCGCATGGGTGTAAAAGTTTTTGTCTTCCGCTGAAACATAGGCGTTGATCACACGCGCTGGGATAAGGTTTACAGGCACATAAAGCCGGCGCTCTTCAGCATATTCCGCAAGCAGCGAACCATCTGCCGCATGCATACGCGTCATCACCGGCGGTTCCCATGATGCCAGTTGCTTATAATCAGGCAGGTCTTTTGAAACGTCATAGATAACGTAAAGTGCGGCCGCTGAAAGGCCGAGCACAATCATAAACACCGCACCAAACAACCAACTTAAAAACCGAAGCATGCCACCCTTTTTCAAACACCAAACGAACCACGCACCTAGCATGATTCAACCCTTAACCAAATCTTAAATCAGTGGCATGCTTGGGCGGCAATTGTGGCAAAGCGATGGATCCATTGTTTCATCGTATCCTCTACTGCAATGAAATTTATGACGGAGATTAAGTCGCTTGAATTCAATTTTGGATATAACGCCGCCGCATGTGCTTGGATTTATGAAGTTTGCGGCCAAGCATTCGCCATATTATCAAGAATTTGATTGGGCCAAGAATTTATTGGCTAGTTTGCCGCTGCGTTTGCAAGATGTGCCCATCACGAAGAAGGCGACTGTGCAAAATGCTCCACACTTGTTTCGCTCAACTTTTGATCCGCCACAGGCTGGCCGGGTGATTGAAAAAACTACATCAGGTTCAACGGGCGAGCCCATGCGGGTTTTCAAATCTGAAAGCCATTTTGCAATTAACGCCGCCGAAAACGTGAGGCTTTTCAAAGATTGGAAGTTGGCTGATCATAAAGTGCGTGTTGCATACAAGATACCCGATGATAACCATCCAATGGGAACAATTGAGTCTGTTCCGCTGCCAAATAACGCTGTTTCACATAACATCTACACCAGATCGGCTGATCAGATTTCTGCGCTGATTGAAAAGACCCGTCCCACCTTCGTTTCGGCCCGCCCCAGCATGTTGGCTGCTATATTGGACAGAGAATTTGATTTCGGTTTTTTAAATCTTTTGCAATCAAACGCAGAGGCTGTGCCAGACGAACTTTTTGCCAAGGCAAAGGCCTTGCCCCAATGCCGCATTGTTGATGCCTATGGAGCCGTGGAAACTGGGCTGATTGCGGTTAATTGTGCGAAGTGTGGATTTTACCATATTGCTGATCGCAATGTGTTCGTCGAAGTGTTGCGCGATGATGATGAGCCTGCGGCAGAAGGTGAATTGGGCCGCGTGGTTGTTACGGTATTCAACAATCCGTCCATGCCGCTGCTGCGCTATGATTTGGGCGATATGGTGAAGTTCACAACATCATCGCCATGCCAACCGGGGCGCATGTCGTTCGTGCGCGTTTTTGGACGAGAACGCATGATGTTCAAACTGCCGTCTGGAGAAAGAGTTATGGCGGTTCTTGATCCAGCATCTCTTCATGCGATGGGCATCAAGCGGTTCAAACTTGTCCAAACAACAAAGACTGATATTGAGTTTCGGTATATTGCCAAATCGCATGGCTTGATTTTGGATCAAGCCAAAATTCAAAGCATGGTTGACCGCGAAATATCACCACAGTTCAAAGTGAATTTGGTGCCGGTTAGTGAATTGCCCAATGCACCAAGCGGCAAATATCTTTGGAACGAGAGGCTTATAGATTAAGGCGCAATCAACATTGCATTAAAAATTATAAGTCAAACCAATCTGCACATTATGAGATGCCAAATTCAGATGGTCATAGCCGCTGGTATTCGTCTGGGTATTGTAGGACGATGCACCGACAATGTCTTTGAATCGATAACCGATATCCAACGAAACATGCTGAGAAAGATCAGCTCGTACACCAACGCCTACCTGGAATGCAAAACCAGCAGAGGCTTCTGCGCCAATACCAAAAGTGCAATTGGAGCAGTTATGCAAATCTCCGCCAATCCAACCAATGCCAACGCCGCCACCCAAATAAGGTGTGATTAAAGAATTTGTTGGGATATCGAGCCAAGCGTTTGCAAGCAAATAAGTGGCACGAATTCCGCCGTGAACGCCGTTTAAAGTTCCATCCAATGTGTCTAAGCCCACGCCATTTGATTGATAGCTGGCGCGTGACAATTCAAGTTCTGCGCGCAGTTGGTCTGTCACGTGAACACCAACATCGGCACCAAGAATATATCCCGCATCCAAATCGAAATTATAATTGAAACTTCCCCCACCGATTCGATGGGCATACAATTTTGAGGGAAGGCTGACACCACTGAAAACGCTGACATATGGCCTAAAGCCGCTGCCTGCTGATACGGGATCTTTAGCCAAACTTGTATTCGCCGTTAAAGCCAGCGCGCCAAACGCCACAGTTGCGAATAATGTTGTTTTAGAAAACAGCTCTAGCATCGTTCGAATCCCGCGAATTTTATGCCCCCGCATTACTTTCCAGTATAGTTCATTGACTTCGAGGGCAAGTGAATTCGGAAATAACCAGCCTGCCCCGCCCAAAAAAACCTAGAGTTTTGGTTGAG
>JANXRO010000390.1 GCA_025356765.1 Hyphomicrobiales bacterium
AATTGCCAGACTGATCGAGGAGCCGATGGAGCCCGATAAAATTTCAATGCCTTTTTGGCCGTTTTCAGCGGTTAAAACGTCAAAGCCAAAACGTTTGACCATCTCTTCAAGGATGCGGCGTTGGGCTGGTTCATCTTCAACTATCAAAACGCGATTCGACATATTTCCCGCTTCACTTACAAGTTTGAGGCCGTTTCAGTGTGGGCAAGTTGGCCTTGCGTCAAAACTTTGGGCTTTTGGTTGGTCCAATCTTGCCTCAGACTGGTAAAGGCCAGCTTAACAGCCTAGTTTATTTTGAGGCAGGTTGTGTGCTCGTCGCATTGGGCGCGAATATCGCATTGAAGCTGCGAGAGTTCTTCGCCATATCATGGTTTCAAAGAGAGAGTTTTAAATGACACAGTCAACCGCCTTGCAAAATTTGCCCACTTGGAACCTTGATGATCTTTATGCTGGGCCCAACGCGCCCGCCTTTGAAGCTGATATGCAAAAGGGTGCGCAAGAAGCTGCGGCTTTTGCCGCTGATTATAAGGGCAGGCTTAGTTCATTGGATGGTGCGAAATTGGCCGTTGCCATCGAACGCTATGAAGGCCTTTCAGATTTGCTTGGCCGTGTTGGTTCATACGCCCAACTTTATTATGTGGGCGACACAACTGATTCCGCGCGTTCAAAATTTTATGGCGACGTGAATACGAAGATGACGGATATGTCGTCTTTGCTTTTGTTTTTTGAATTGGAATTGAACGGAATTGACGAGGCCGCAATGGCCCAAGCGATGCAAGTTCCGGCATTGGCGCATTATAAGCCGTGGCTTGATAATCTTCGTGCGGAAAAGCCTTATCAACTCGACGATAAAACCGAACAGTTGTTCTTAGAAAAATCACAAACAGGTTTTGGTGCTTTTAATCGGCTGTTTGATGAAACCATGGCGGGCTTGCGCTTTCATGTGAACGGCGAAGAGCTGACTTTGGAACCCACGCTGAATTTGATGCAGCATCAAGATGAAGCCAAACGCAAAGCAGGCTCTGATGCGCTGGCCAAAACCTTTGGTGACAACATAAAATTGTTCACGTTGATCACCAACACGCTCGCCAAGGACAAAGAAATTTCAGATCGTTGGCGCGGCTTTAAAGATATTGCGGCCGCACGCCATCTGTCGAACCGGGTTGAACCTGAAGTGGTGGATGCGCTTGTTACCGCCGTGCGCGAGGCTTATCCCAAACTTTCTCATCGCTATTATAAAATGAAGGCGAAGTGGCTGGGCAAAGACAAGTTGATGCATTGGGACAGGAATGCGCCACTGCCTGCTGAAGACACGCGTGAAGTGCCATGGGCAGATGCACAACACTTGGTGTTGAAAGCTTATGGTGCATTCTCGCCAGAGATGGCTTCAATCGCTGGTGATTTTTTCACCATGCGTTGGATTGATGCACCAACACGGCCCGGCAAAGCGCCAGGCGCTTTTGCTCACCCTACGGTTCCATCTGCACATCCTTATGTGTTGTTAAATTATTTGGGCAAAACCCGTGATGTGATGACACTGGCCCATGAATTGGGCCACGGTGTTCACCAAGTGCTTGCCGCCAAGCAGGGCGCATTAATGGCCAACACGCCGTTGACGCTGGCGGAAACGGCATCAGTGTTTGGCGAAATGCTCACCTTCCAAGCCTTGCTTCGGGAGACAACAGACAAAGCCAAACGCAAAATTTTATTGGCCTCAAAAGCTGAAGACATGATCAACACCGTGGTGCGCCAAATTGCGTTTTATACATTCGAACGCAAAGTTCATGCCGCAAGGCGCGAAGGTGAGCTTACTCCTGAACAGTTGAACGCGTTTTGGATGGAAGTGCAACACGAAAGCTTGGGCGACTCGATTGAGTTTGGAGCGGGCTATGAAACCTTCTGGACTTACATTCCGCATTTCATTCATTCACCGTTTTATGTTTACGCCTATGCCTTTGGTGATTGTTTGGTCAATTCGCTTTATGCGCGTTACCGTGAAAGTGAGACGGGCTTTCAAGAAAAATATTTCGACATGCTGAAGGCCGGTGGCACCAAGCACCATTCCGAATTGTTGAAACCATTTGGCCTTGATGCAACCGACCCACAATTCTGGCAAAAGGGTTTGAGTGTTATTTCAGGCTTGATTGATGAACTTGAAACCTTGTGATGATTGCCTATCGCCGGCCTTCGCTTGATGAAGCAGCAGCGATGGCTGCTCTTCACATTGCGTGTTGGCGTGAATGCTATGTTGACATCGTGCCGGTTGCGCTGATGGAAAAATCCACAGCGTCATCGCGGCTTCCCATTTGGCAAGAGGCTTTGGCTGATCCAAGACGCGCTGTTTTTGCTGCCTATGACGGTCAAACGGCTGTTGGTCTTATTATTGTTGGAAATTCAAAAGAGCCAAATTTTGATGGTGAAGATGGGCACATCGCTGCCATTTATCTGCGCGCCTCACATTATCGCCAAGGCATCGGCTCGCGTTTGATAGCAATGGCCGCGATGCAATGGAAAGACCAAGGTGGTCATTCGCTTTCTCTCAGTGTGCTGACAGAAAATGTATCAGCGCGGCATTTTTATGAAGCCCTTGGCGCAAGGTTGGTGAGTCTGGGCATCTACAAATGGGATGAATTTGAATTGCCCAACGCCATTTATGTTTTTGAAGATTTGGCGGCTCTTGCTGCATAGGTTTCACGCAACAGTTTCTTTTGCACTTTGCTCATAGCATTGCGTGGAAGTTCTTCGACGATGTGAATGGTTTTAGGATTTTTAAATGCGGCCAGTTTGGTTTTCAGTTCTGCCGCGATTTGATTTGCGTCAAGTGTTACGCCATCACGCGGCACAATGATGGCGGTTACGGCTTCACCAAAATCTGCATGGGGCAAGCCTATCACTGCAGATTCTAACACGCCGGGCAGTGCATCAATCACGTCTTCAATTTCCTTGGGATAAACATTAAAGCCACCCGTGATGATCAGATCACTGCTCCGGCCCGAAATCACCACGTAACCATCTTTATCAAAATGGCCCAAATCTCCGGTGATGAAATAGCCATCGTTAGTGAAAGACGCTTTGGTTTTTTCTTCATTTCGCCAATAGCCCTTGAATACATTGGGGCCTTTTACTTC
>JANXRO010000410.1 GCA_025356765.1 Hyphomicrobiales bacterium
CTCGCCACCCATGCCGCCATCTACAACATTTTCAACGTCCAACGCCATCTCATAAGCCGCTGCACACTGAACTATCTCCGCGCCGAGGCCATGGCAACTTGGGTGGCAGCCACGGCGTCTGCGTGACAGCTACTTGGGATGGCGCTTGTTTTGTCTGCAAATGTTAACTTGTCAGTTCCACTTCGATCGTGAGATGGGAAAGGGAGCGAAATCGACTCAAGCGTTTGCGATAGAATTTCTGGTCTCTTTTGCTATCGCTCGTCACCACCGAAATTACCGCCCCCAAGTGACCTGGCCCCAAACGCCAGACGTGTAAATCAGCGATTCTGTCGCCGTCACTCTCAATGGATTGGCGCAAGTTCTCAGTCATGGCTTTATCGGGATTCATATCAAGCAAGATTGTTCCTGTGTCTATGACCAGACCATACGCCCAATTGGCGATTACCAATGATCCCACAATGCCAGCCAAAGGGTCCATCCAAAGCCAGCCGAATACCCAAGCGAGAAACAGTCCGATAATCACCAAAACTGAAACTGCGGCATCTGCAAGCACATGTACGATGGCTGCTCGCATGTTATTGTCACTGCCCACTGAAGCATGGGTATGTTCATGTTCCACAAATTCAACGGTCGTGCTGAGCTTGCCAACATTAACGTTTGCACTAAATTGATGAGGCTCAGGGATTTCATCGACGGATTCTAAGAAATCCCCGCGGTTCGCCATAGCAAATCTCTTTAGGCTTCCGTCTGGTCGCTTCGTTTCGATTGAAACGGCTGCTGCCGTGAGTTCCGGGCCTGCCTCGCGGTAAATCCGGAACCGCGGTGGTACCCCATCTTCAAAGACGTCCAATCGCAACGTTCTCTTACCGAGTTCTATCTGTTGCGATTCATCCGGGTGGTGGTCACCATGAGAACGGCCATGGGAATGCCCGTGATGATGATCGCCGCCACTTAATAGCCATGCACTTGCAATGTTGACGGCCAATCCAACGACCGCAATCGGTATGGCTTGAGCAAAATGAATGGCAACTGGCGCAAAAAGCCGGATCACTGATTCATAGCCAATCAAAAGAGCAATCATTGCTAGAACGATCGCACTTGAAAATCCGGCCAAGTCGCCGAATTTTCCGGTGCCAAATGTAAAGTTCCGATTGTCTGCGTGTTTGCGGGCAAATGTATAGGCCAGGGCAGCCAGTAACAAAGCACCGGCATGCGTACTCATATGTAGCCCATCGGCAATGACAGCAATTGATCCGAACAAAAGACCGCCCACGATTTCAATCAGCATCATGGCGCCACAGAGCCAAATCACCGCCCAGGTTCTGCGTTCACTGGTCTCGTGGCCTTCGCCAAGGAAAACATGACCGTGGAAGTTCTCAATAATGGTAGTGTTGTTCATGAATTATCCTATGGGGTCGTTAATCAGCAAACCAATATGTTGTAAAGTTGTCGTATTCTCAAACGCTTTGATTAGAAGTATAGACATAAAAAATCTCGCTTCACTTTCTGAGGCGATATCCTATGTTGAAACAAAGAACGTCATAATTCACCAAGGTAACATTCGCTTTAAAGTTTCGTCTTGGTCGAATAAGTGATGCTTAAGAGCGGCCGCAACATGCACGGCTATTAGTACCATCATCAACTTTCCACTCCAATTGTGAACTATGTGCCAGTTAAAGCCAAAATCTGGCAGCAATGGAATTCTGAACCCAAACCAACTCGCGGGGCGTATACCCATCGAGCGATGAACATGTTCGGTATAGGCCAGCCATCCAGAAATGGGTATCAATACCATGCCACCGTAAAGCAAACTGTGGACAGTATGAGAAGCAATTACTTCCCACCCTGAGCGATAGTTTGATATAGCGGGCGGATGTTTCCAGCGCCAGATAACTCTCACGGCAAACATCAAGACTACGACCAATCCCGTACTCGCATGTAGGCTTGGCAACCACCGGGCCGTATGACTGCCCATGGTTTGTTGGCCAAGCACAAGAAGCGCAACAATGGGTAAGGCCATCACCCAGTGCAAGGCACGGGCTGTCTTCGTGTAGTGTCGTATCGTTATCAGTCCATTAGTGGCCATGCCGCTTCAGCCAATCATTCATAAAGCTAATTTCGGCCTCCTGCGCATTCACAATGTCTTGGGCAAGTTTCAGCAAAGCAGGGTCTTTGGCAAATTGGAGAGCGATCTTCGCCATTTCGATGGCACCTTGGTGATGGGGAATCATCCCTTGGATAAAATCAACATCGGCATTACCAGAGTAGGGTGTCATCATGTTGTTCATCATGGCCGCTATGGCTTGCTCGCTTGGTTTAATCGCATCCGCCACTACCGGTAAGGTTGATTGATTGGCTTTTGCAAGCCAATCTTCCATGAAGACAATCTCACCTTCTTGCGCCTTTATAACCTCTTGGGCCAATTTCTTGACTTCAGAATCCTTGCCATATTGCAAAACCACTTTGGCCATCTCAATTGCACCTTGATGGTGCGGCATCATACCTTTGACAAAATCCAGATCAGGCTTTCCGGTTAGCGGCGCATCCATCTGTTTCATCATCCCGCTCATGGCCTTTTCGTAACCGGCAGTTGACCCGTCGTTTCCCGCCGGGCTCATCTTCATTTGTTTCATGTCAGGTGCATCTGCCGCCCAAGACGCGGCATTTGATGACGCAAGCACTCCTGACGTCAAAAGCGTGGCAAAGAGCATGGACGTAAACTTTGAATTTGTTTTCATGCGGTTCCTCTTATTAAAATCACAAAGCCCAATTGGGCCAACTTCTATCTATTTGTTGCTGCGCCCGAGCACTTCGATGATTTCAGAAATTTTTTGGCGCTGCTCTGACTTGTTGCCACTGCTGATGGCATGTTCAACGCAATGGCTGACATGGTCCCGCAAAATTTCTTCCTCAGCACGGCGCAAGGCAGCTCTTACAGCTGAAATTTGGGTGATAATGTCAATGCAATATCGACCGTCTTCCACCATACGCGATAGGCCACCAACCTGTCCTTCAATTCGTTTTAGCCGTTTCAGGACGTTGGCCTTTGCTTCATGTTTCATGCTTGACATATACCTATAGGGGGTATAGGTGTCAAGCGCTGGTTTGAGAAAAATGCATCTAAAAACAGTTTTGAAAGTGAAGCCTTTCTATGGAACAAGAATTTAAATTGGTGTCATTTGCCGATCAACAGACGCCAGACAAAGTCATTGATCCTGTTTGCGGCATGAGCGTTGATCCGAAAACAGCCAAGCAGCATGCAGACTATCATGGGCATCCGTATTATTTCTGTGGTGCTAACTGCAAGACCAAGTTTCTGGCCAATCCAGAAAGGTATTTAACGGCAGAAAAAGCGATTGAGCCAGTCATCGCAGGCGCAATCTACACCTGTCC
Organism: Hyphomicrobiales bacterium; assembly: GCA_025356765.1. GTDB lineage: Bacteria > Pseudomonadota > Alphaproteobacteria > Rhizobiales > Aestuariivirgaceae > Aestuariivirga. The sequence goes on from JANXRO010000410.1 coordinate 3,394, forward strand.
CATGCACCCGCAAATACAACAGGTTGGCCCCGGCACTTGCCCGATTTGCGGCATGGCGCTTGAGCCTCAGACTGTCACAGCTGATAGCGGCCCCAACCTTGAGCTTGTCGACATGACACGACGCCTTTGGATAGGCCTGGCACTTGCCATTCCGGTGCTGGTCTTAGAAATGGGAGGCGAAATCACAGGCCTCACGATGTTCTTAGGCCAACAGCTATCCCATTGGCTTCAGTTGCTCTTGGCGACACCCGTCGTTCTTTGGGCGGGCTGGCCGTTTTTTGAGCGCGGGTGGCAGTCCTTAAAGACGCGCAATCTCAACATGTTCACATTGATCGCCATGGGCGTTGGGGTGTCTTGGGCCTATAGCATTATTGCAACGATTGCTCCCAATATCTTTCCACCGGCTTTTCGTCTAATGGGCGGGGCGGTGTCAGTCTATTTTGAAGCGGCGGCAGTGATCACCGTTTTGGTGCTTGTCGGCCAAGTGCTTGAACTTCGTGCGCGAGACCAGACTTCCGGCGCAATCAAAGCTCTTCTTGGCCTTGCCCCCAAGACAGCGCGGCGCGTTGGTGTTGATGGTGAGGACGAAGAAGTCGACTTGGAGCATATCAGCATTGGCAACCTGCTGAGGGTGCGACCTGGGGAGAAAGTTCCTGTTGATGGCGTGATTGCCGAGGGTCGTTCGACGCTCGACGAATCCATGGTTACGGGTGAGTCAATGCCGATCAGCAAAGACGTTGGAGCAAAGGTAATAGGCGGCACAATTAATGCGAGCGGCAGTTTTGTGATGCGTGCCGAGAAAATAGGCAGCGAAACCATGCTCGCGCGCATTGTTCAAATGGTGGCAAACGCCCAGAGAAGTCGGGCACCCATCCAGCGCTTGGCAGACACAGTGTCTGGCTGGTTTGTGCCTGCGGTTATTGTGGCTGCAACTTTGGCGTTTGGGGCGTGGTCGCTTTGGGGACCAGAGCCACGATTGATCTATGGCATGGTGGCAGCGGTTGCCGTGCTGATCATCGCGTGTCCTTGTGCATTGGGTCTTGCAACTCCGATGTCGATCATGGTGGGTGTAGGCCGTGGGGCACAAGCCGGGGTGCTCATCCGCAACGCAGAAGCATTAGAACTGATGGAAAAAATTGATACGCTTGTTCTCGATAAAACGGGCACATTGACTGAAGGTAAACCGTCCGTCACGTCGGTCGCTACAGTTGCGGGCCAATCTGAAGATGACGTTTTGCGATTAGCCGCTTCAATAGAACAAGCAAGTGAACATCCCCTTGCCGCAGCCATCGTCAATGCCGCCAAACAGCGCGAACTGCAGCTTGCCAAAGTCATGGGCTTTGACGCGCCTTCGGGCAAAGGGGCTATTGGCATGGTAGAGAAGAAGCGTTTGGCGATTGGCAATGCCACATTCATGAAAGAGCTTAACATTGCAGTAGCAGAGCTTGCAGCAAAAGCAGAATTCTTGCGCTCAGATGGCGCTACAGCTGTCTATGTCGCTATTAATGGCAAGATCGCCGGAGTGATAGCAATTGCCGACACGGTTAAAGCAACAACCCCGCAAGCTTTAGACATATTACGCAAAGCAGGTATTCGCATTGTGATGTTAACTGGCGATAATCGCACCACGGCTGAAGCAATCGCTGGGCGGCTGGGCATTGAGGATGTGGAGGCCGATGTTTTACCTGACAAGAAGGCCGAAGTCATAAATAAGCTCAAGGCAGAAGGTCGTATCGTCGCAATGGCGGGTGATGGTGTCAATGATGCGCCAGCTCTGGCAGCCGCTGACGTTGGTATCGCGATGGGAACCGGCACCGACGTCGCCATGGAAAGTGCAGGTGTGACGTTGCTCAAGGGTGATCTGATGGGGATTGTGCGCGCCCGAAACCTTTCAAAGGCAGTTATGGGCAACATACGCCAAAACCTTTTCTTTGCATTTATCTATAACGCAGCAGGTGTGCCAATTGCTGCGGGTGTCCTTTATCCCGTGTTTGGGATTCTGATGTCACCAATGATTGCCGCGGCAGCCATGGCTCTGAGTTCGGTGAGCGTAATTGGAAACGCGTTAAGACTGCGCAATGTGCCGTTCAATTGAGGTTAGGGTATTAACCATCCATCATGCAAGATCATAAGGCCTTACAAGGCACTTAATTACGCCTCGGCCTGTCTATTAAAGCGGCCACTCTGTTCCTTACTGACTTGCGCTTCAAGATTAGAACAGCTTGAAATGAAATACCCGCCACTCATTACAATTTCTCTCCGCCATTGTCAGGTTTGGTGCCCGGTGACCTGAGCCCTGCAAATTGATCCAAAAATGAGTAGAGTCTGATCCCGTTTTTAAGGAGAAGACGATGAAGCAGAGTAGATTTAACGAAGAACAGATTATTGGGATATTGCGCGAGCAAGAAAGTGGCATGACGGTTGCCGACTTGTGCCGCAAGCATGCCATCGGCAAGGCGACGTTTTTCAAATGGAAAGCACGTCTTGGCGGCATGGATGTGAGCGATGCCCGTAAACTGAAGCAACTTGAAGATGAGAACGCCAAGCTGAAGAAGCTGCTGGCCGATAGCATGCTCGACAATTTGATGTTGAAAGATATCAACTCAAAAAAATGGT
>JANXRO010000032.1 GCA_025356765.1 Hyphomicrobiales bacterium
GCGCAGGCGCTGTTCGGCTTCTGCCGCCGCCGTTGTCATCCGCGTACGGCTTGAAAACCGAATTTCTTTTTCGCGTTCAGCCGCTTCCAAAATTGTTCGAGGCAAGGCACCGCGCGATGAAAACAGATCAACCTGAAAGATACAAAGCTGGTCTTGTGGATTGGCACTGTCGATTACATGATAAAGCGGAGTGTTGGAAACCAAGCCGCCATCCCAATAATATTCGCCATCAATCAACACAGGCGGAAAGCCGGGCGGCAAAGCGCCTGATGCCAAAATATGGTCAACATTGATCTTCTCAACAGCGCTATCAAAATATCTGAAGTTGCCGGTTTTCACGTTCACAGCGCCCACACTTAACCGAATGGGCCCGGTGTTGATCAGATTAAAATCAACCAATTCCAACAGCGTGTCACGCAAGGGCGTAGTGTCATAAAAGCTCAATGCATCTTGGCTGCCTGGCCATGCAAACAGGGGTGAAACCAAACGCGGGCTATAAAAACCCGGAATGCCAACCATTGTTGCAATCAAACTGCTCATTTCATTGAATGCGGTGCGCGCCTGCTGGCCCGGAAAAATGTTCATGCCTTGGAGGCCAGAAGAAAGCTTATCCCAAAAGGCGCGAAGCTTCGGAACACGATTTTCAGGAGTGTTCCCAACGATAATGGCGGCGTTGATCGCACCAATTGAAATGCCTGAAATCCATTCAGGAATTTGGCCAGCCTTGACCAAGCCTTCATAAGCGCCAGCTTGATAAGCCCCCAAAGCACCCCCGCCTTGCAGAACCAATACACGCTTTTCAGATGAATTTTGTTGCATTGCAGCATTCTAGTTCATTGCAACGCCCAATGGAATTAAAACTTGTTCACATGCAAAGCCCCCGCGACACTGTGAAGTGGTTGCAGCAGACATTGCCTTCCTTTAGACACTATTCCAGAAACACCGACGTAACCCTAGGAATCATCATGGCAGACCATTCACATTCTCCATCACAACCGACAGTGCATGGCATTGAGGCACACCAAGCCACCTATAATGGATTTTTAAATTTCTCGGCCGCAGGCTCGATTGTTTGCATTTATATTTTGGTGGCCTTGGTCACCTTCCGCTTTATGGATAATCCGCTGAACGTGATCGTGGGCTTTGGTGGCATTTTGCTTGGCATCATCACATCATTGATTGGCCTGCGTATGGGCGGCAAGTGGATCTTTCCGGTGGCTTTTTTGGTAGTTTACACCCTGTTTGTCGCCAGCAAAATTCACATGTCATAAGTGAAATAATCCCACCATGAAAATTGCAATTCCCACTGAAGCCGTCACTGGCGAAAACCGCGCTGCGGTTTCCGTCGAGGCTGTTAAAGCCTATGTTAAAAAAGGCCTGCAGGTTGCCGTTCAAGCAGGTGCTGGTGCTGGCGCCAATATTGCTGATGAAGATTATAAAGCAGCAGGCGCTTTAATCGTAAAAGGGGCCGATGTTGTCAAAGATGCTGACATCGTGCTTTCGGTGCGCAGACCATCCGCCGCCGTTTTGAAAGCCATGAAATCAGGTGCTGTTCTTGCAGCGGGCTTGGAGCCTTATGGCGACCGGAAGGGCCTTGAAGCCTTGGCCAAATCTGGCGTTACAGCTTTTGCGATGGAGTTGATGCCCCGTATCAGCCGTGCCCAATCGATGGATATTCTGTCATCACAAGCCAACTTGGCCGGATATAAATCTGTGATTGATGCTGCTGCCTTTTTTGGCCGCGCCATGCCAATGATGATGACGGCTGCTGGCACAGTTCCCGCCGCAAAAGTGTTCATCATGGGTGTGGGTGTTGCAGGCCTTCAAGCCATTGCCACCGCAAGGCGTTTAGGTGCCATTGTTTCTGCAACAGACGTGCGCAAGGCAACGGAAGAACAAGTGAAATCACTGGGTGCCAAATTCATTTTTGCCGATGTGGCAGACGCTGCAACATCGGGCGGGTATGCCAAGGAATTATCGGCTGAAGATAAAGCCAAGCAAGCCAAACTTGTGGCTGATCATGTTAAAAATCAGGATATTGTTATCACCACCGCATTGATACCTGGGCGGCCAGCACCTGTATTGATCACGCAGGAAATGGTTGAAAGCATGAAACCCGGTTCGGTGATTGTTGATCTGGCGGTGGAACGCGGCGGCAATTGCCCACTTTCCAAGCCCGACGAAATTGTCAATCACAAGGGTGTTTCCATCATCGGCACGGTTAACTTGGCAGGCAGGCTTGCGGGCAATGCCACGCCGCTGTTTGCAAAAAATCTTTCCAACTTTATTGATACGATGATCAACAAAGAAGGCAACTTGGCTATTAATTTTGATGATGAGTTGATCAAAGGCACGTTGATCGCGCAAGGCGGTAAGTTGGTTCATAAAATGTTTGAGGAAAATAAATAATGGAAATGGTCCACAGTGTTGAACCTTTTGTCTATCTGCTTTCAATCTTCGTATTGGCTGTGTTCATTGGCTATTTCGTGGTGTGGAATGTAACACCTGCGTTGCACACACCGCTGATGAGTGTGACCAACGCCATTTCGTCGGTTATTGTGGTGGGTGCCTTATTGGCTGTGGGTGCAGGCGCCATTGCCTCTGGTTCAACCCTTGCGATGATCTTCGGCTTTCTCGCCTTGGTGTTGGCATCAGTGAATATTTTTGGTGGCTTCCTTGTCACCAACCGCATGCTTGCCATGTATAAAAAGAAGGAAAAGTGAGATGAACGCTTCACTCGCTGCATTCCTTTATTTAATTTCAGGCTCGCTGTTTATCATGGCCCTTCGTGGCCTTTCGTCTCCCGCCTCATCACGCCGTGGCAACACCTATGGCATTGTGGGCATGACGATTGCCATTTTGACAACACTCGCTATTTCGGCGCCAACCAATCCGCTCATATGGGTTTTGATCATTGGCGGCATCGCCTTGGGCGGCGGCATTGGCGCTTATTTGGCTAGAACTATTGCCATGACAGCAATGCCCCAATTGGTGGCGGCGTTTCACTCACTCGTTGGCCTAGCAGCAGTGTTTGTTGCTGCCGCAGCATTCTATGCACCAGATGCTTTTGGCATTGCCACAGGCGGCGTTATTCACGCTGA
>JANXRO010000064.1 GCA_025356765.1 Hyphomicrobiales bacterium
ACACAAGCACAGCGATATTGCTGTTGCTGTGGCTGTGGAAGGGGGGCTCTACACGCCCATTATTCGCCAGGCCGAATTAAAAACATTCCGCCAGATTTCAACCGAGATGAAAGATCTTGTGGCCCGCGCCAAGGCCCGCAGGCTAACGCCTGCCGATTATCAAGGCGGAACATCGGCTATTTCTAATCTGGGCATGTATGGCGTTGAACAATTCACGGCCATTATCAATCCGCCACAATCAACCATCTTGGCTGTGGGCGCATCCGTTGAAAGGTTTATCCCTTTCAACAAGCAACCACTTTTGGTGACGCAGATGTCCATCACCTTGTCTTGTGATCACCGGGTGATTGATGGTTCAGTGGGCGCTCGATTGATCAAGTCACTTAAAGAACTCATTGAAATGCCTGCGCTGAATTTGGAATAAATTCAATAAAGCGATTTTACATTTTCTAGAACGCGGGCGATGGCTGGCCCATCTTGTGTCGATATTGCCTGCGTTAAATCCGTCAAATAGGGTGAAAGCAAAGCACCTGAAATTGCAAAGAACTCGCCCTCTTTGGTTTCTTCCAGTGGCTTTCCTTCTTGCGCCAAAAGCAAAGCCAAACACGCTGTGGCCAACACTGCGATGTTAGGATCCCCGTGGTTTAAAAAATCATAGCCTGGCTTTGCCGCGCCACACCGCGCAATGGGTGCAGCCAAAACAAGCTTTAACAACACATCGGCCATGGTATTGGCGCTGGTTGAATCGGCCATTCCGGTTGAATTGATTTCCAACTCGCGGCGAGCGGCCTCTATGCGGTGTTCCAAAATCAAATTGGGCGCATTGGCACCATGATCTAATATATGGCGCGCGGCGCGAAAAAAATATGCTGTAAATTGTGACGTGTATGCAAAATGGTTCAGGCTGATGGCTTCAATCACTTCAGTGCGAACCGCCTGGTCAAATGGTGAAGGCAATTGACGCCAACTTGGCCGCACCAGCCTTACTGAAATATCGGCGGCCTGCGACATGCCCTTATCAACGCGCCTTGCCACGCCCGCCACTGCGCGTGATAAAAAGGTCACATGTCTTGGTGTTGTTGCGCCATCGGCGTTGGACAAATCTCGCGCATAAAATTGGGCGGCCCGCAAACCATCGCGCATGCCTGCAGAAATGCAGGCGGTGTGCGTTGCCAATGAACCCGTGGTTTTTAAGGAAGTCGCCATTAGGCTATTTGACCTCTTGACGGTTGGTTTGGCAAGTCACATTGATGTGGCATGTTAACGCCTGTTAAAAATGAAATGGATTTAAGCGAAGATATTGTCCACGAGGCGCGGCAATTTCGAACCCTTCTGGCTGGCTTTAATCGCAATGTTGAATTGTTGTATGAAAACCAAGGGGTTAAGCCTCAGATCGATTCCGTGGCCATGGCCAAGGCTTTTGCGAAATGGCGTCAAGCCTTTGATTCGACACGCCATTTTGCCGCCCAAAACAAGGGCGATTTTGTGGTTTTTTCCGCTGGCCTGATGTTGAAAGAATTGCTTTTGGCAAAGCCATTAAGCGAGCAGCCAAAGGCTGAAGCCGCATTGGTGGAACAGTCTTTTTCGCAATGGCCGGAAGGCTATGCCTATGCCAGTTTTTGCCTTTCGGTGGCGCAAGCGGTTTTGGATCGTTTAGGCGAGGGCCGCGAGATTAACCAAGCCTTGGCGGACGATCCGGCATTTTGGAATTCGTTCCGCGAAAATGTTGCTGAAGATGCGTCATATGCAATTGCCTATTTTGATTTGCTCTGCGGTGTTGAACCGAATTGGACAGGGCCAGACGTGCCTTGGTTCAGGCCAGCATTTACAAAAAACAAAAAACTTGGGAAAAAATTATAATGTCACATCAATCCGCATCTCTCACTCAAAATACCATGACAGGTAATTTGCGCGAAGATCTTGCAAAACGCCAAGATGAATTGGGCAGGCCCATTCGTGTTGGTCTAATTGGGTGTGGTGAAATGGGCACAGACATTGTCACCCAAGTTAATTTCATGCCAGGCATTGCCGTCAGCGCCATTGCAGAATTGCGTTCTGGCACGGCATCCAAAGCTTTTGCAATTTCAGGCCAATCAATGGATGCTTACAAAGAGGCCAACACACAATCAGATTTTGACCATGTGATGGAGCAAGGCAAAACTGCGGTTACCAATGATGCGCAATTGTTGTGCAAATCTCCCCATGTTGATGTGGTCATTGATGCCACGGGCCGCCCAGGCGTTGGCGCTTCCATTGGTCTGGTGGCCATGGAACATGGCAAGCATTTGGTGATGATGAATGTTGAAGCTGATGTTTGCATCGGCGCATTTTTGGCCCATGAAGCCAAGCGCCTCGGCGTGGTTTACACGCTTGGTGCAGGCGATGAACCCTCATCGTGCATTGAGCTTATCAACTTTGTGAAAAGCTTGGGCTATCCCATCATCGCAGCGGGAAAGGGCAAGAACAACCCTTTAAACGTTGAAGCCACGCCAGATCTTTATGCCGCCGAAGCCAAGGCCCGCAATATGAACGCGCGAATGTTAGTGGAATTTGTGGATGGTTCAAAGACCATGGTGGAAATGGCAGCCATTTCAAATGCCACGGGCTTGGTGCCTGACAAGCCCGGCATGCACGGCCCATCTGCAACGCTTGATGAATTGGCAACAACCTTATGCCCGATTGAAGATGGTGGTGTGCTGTCTCGCACAGGCGTGGTGGATTATTCCATCGGCAAAGGTGTGGCGCCCGGTGTTTTTGTTGTGACCAAAGCGCCGCACACCCGCATCCACGAACGCATGAATGATTTGAAAATGGGCAAGGGGCCCTATTTCAAATTTGTCAGGCCTTATCATTTAACGTCACTCGAAGTGCCACTGTCTTGCGCGCGCGCCGTGCTTTATCGCGCCGCAGATATGGTCCCGCTGCCGGTGCCCACAAGCGAAGTGTGCGCCTTGGCCAAAAAAGACTTGAACGTGGGCGACAAGCTTGATTCAATCGGTGAATATACATACCGCGCCTGGGTGATGACGGTGGGCGATGCTGCAAAAGCCCACGCCGAGCCTTGCATGGTGCTGGAGGGCGCCAAAGTGATAAAGGCTATCAAAAAAGGCGAATTGATCACATCAGCCAATGTTGAGGTTGATCGCAGCGCGCGCATTTTTGAATTGAAAGCAATGCAAAACAACATGCTCAAAGGCATGGGGCATTAGGCCTTGTTGCGCGTAATTCGTGGGCAAGATTTTAAGGCAAGCCCATGGAAAAACGGCGGCGGAATAACCTACGAAATTGCGCGATCAGATTCTGCCGAAATATTTGGTTGGCGCTTCAGTGTTGCAGAAGTCAAATCCAGTGGGCCGTTTTCGCTTTTTCCACAGCACAGCCGCATTTTAGTTGTGGTCGAAGGAAATGGAATGCACTTGATTGGGTCAACAAATATGATTGATGCTGCGCCCGCAGTGCCAGTGTATTTTTCGGGCCAAGAAAAAATTGATGGACAATTGGTGGATGGAGCCTGCCGCGATTTCAATTTGATTTTTGATCCGCTGCGTTTTGAGGCCAACGTTCAGTTAGCGACACGCAAAAACTTTGATACTGATTGCACTGGATTTTATATTCTTGAGGGCCGTGCGAGCCTCGAAGGACAAGTTGCCCAGCGCGGCGATTTTGTTTTTATGGGTGAACACGCTGCGAAAATTGAAACAGGCATTGATTTCAAATGCCTCGCTGTAACTATAAAACCGCTTTAAGCCGCGCTTGGGTTTTGCGGTAAGCACTGGTGATTTCGTCATGCGCGATATGTATTCCATTTTGGACGCAATGCCGCCCGCCGGACCACACATCGGTGATCACTGGTCGTGATGATGCAAACACCCAACCATCAGTCAATTGATCAGGCCTAAGGCCAGAAAGTTG
>JANXRO010000104.1 GCA_025356765.1 Hyphomicrobiales bacterium
AATGAGGAAGAATTTGATGCCAAGTTCGTTTCATGGCTCGATGGCGTAGAAGAACACATTGATATATTTCAAAAGCTGTCATCTGAAAATATGGTGGCGCACCTTCACAGGGTCTTTGTCTTCGTAATAGTGGGAACAAAACATCCGGGCTTTATGGAGGAGCGAGAGTGGAGAATTATTCACACGCCTATATTTGGCAAGCCGAACAAACTTAAACTGGCTGTTGAATCAATCAGCGGATTACCCCAGTTGGTGTACAAACTGCCACTTGAAAATGTTCCTGATGAAAAGCTTTTCGGTGTGACTATTCCAGAGCTAATTGAGAAAATAATTGTCGGCCCGACGCAACATCCCCAAGAAGTGAAGGCAGCGATGATTGAGCTCTTGGCTTTTCGAGGCGTAAGTAACCCCGCTGCGAGAGTTACCGTGTCAGAAATTCCATTGCGATAGAGCGATATTCGTTGAAGATTGCGAAGCCTATTGTGCAGTATGCGGACTAGGAGATCCTCTCACATCTCCGGCGTCTCAATCCCCTTGATCGCACACGCCGCTTTCACCGTGTTGCTCAGCAAACATGCAATCGTCATCGGGCCCACGCCGCCGGGAACGGGGGTTATGCTGCCTGCCACTTTTTCGCATGAGGCAAAGTCGCAATCGCCCACCAGTTTGTTTTTGCCGTCTCGTTCAATACGGTTGATGCCAACGTCGATCACGCATGCGCCGGGCTTCAACCAATCACCCTTCACCATTTCAGGCCGACCCACGGCGGCGATGACAAGATCAGCGCGGCGAACGATGCTGGTCAAATCCTTGCTGCGTGAATGGGCAATTGTCACCGTGCAATTTTCAGCCAGCAACAATTGCGCCACGGGCTTGCCCACAATGTTGCTGCGCCCGATCACCACGGCTTCCAAACCTTCAAGCGAACCCAAGGCGTGTTTGGCCAACATCACGCTGCCCACAGGTGTGCAGGCGGTGAGCGCCTCTTGCCCCGTGGAAAGCCGGCCCACGTTGACCACGTGAAACCCATCCACATCCTTGGCGGGATCAATGGTGTTGAGAACCTTGGCCGAGTCTATATGTTTGGGCACAGGCATTTGCACCAATATTCCGTGTACGGATGAATCATCATTCAGCCGCTTCACCAGCGCCAGCAGATCAGCCTCTGATGTATCAGCGGGCAATTTATGTTCCCAAGAGTTCATGCCCACTTCAACCGTTTGCTTGGCCTTGTTGGCCACATACACTTTTGAAGCAGGGTCTTCACCCACCAGCACCACGGCCAAGCCCGGTGTGAGGTTGTGATTGGTTTTCAGCTCCGCCACGGCCTTGGCAATGCGCGCGCGAAGGCCCTCTGCAAATGCTTTTCCGTCTATGATTTTGGCCATGTGAAATTCTCCTTTAAGTCCTCTCCCGTGAAACGGTAGAGGAAGGGGCCCATCACGCAGTGATGGGGAGGTGAGGGAAAGTTAGCAACAATAGCCCCTCATCTATCCCATTGCTGCGCAACAGGCCCCTTTCTTCTCCCGCATGCGGGAGAAGACGATAATTAAAACAAACCGTCAATCTGCCCATGGGCATCAAGACCGATCACTTCGGCGGATGGCACGCGGGGAAGGCCAGGCATGGTCATAATATCACCGCACACAACCACGATGAATTCTGCACCTGCGCTCAACCGAACTTCGCGGATGGGCACAACATGGTTTGATGGTGCGCCTTTCATGTTAGGATCGGTCGTGAAGCTATATTGCGTTTTGGCCACGCAGATGGGGAACTTGCCATAGCCCGCGGCTTCATAGCCTTTGAGTTGATCGCGAATGCTTTTATCGGCCACCACATCATCAGCGCGATAAATTTCGCGAGCGATCGTGCGCACTTTTTCAAACAACGGCAATTCATCACCATAGATCGGCTTAAACTGGCTGCCATGTTCAGCAAGCTTTGCCACATGATGGGCCAGCTCTTCCGTGCCTTTTGAGCCTTCGGCCCAATGGGTGCATTTGAAGGCTTCAACGCCATGGGTTTTGCAGAAATCCTTGATCACCTGAACTTCGGCTTCCGTATCGGCAATGAAGTGGTTGACGGCCACCGCGATGGGCACACCAAACTTTTTCAAGTTTTCCAAATGGCGGCCCAGGTTGGCGCAGCCTTTTTTCAAAGCTTCGATATTTTCCTTTTTCAGATCTTCCTTGGCCACACCGCCGTGCATCTTCA
>JANXRO010000108.1 GCA_025356765.1 Hyphomicrobiales bacterium
GATTGCAAAATCAATTTGCTCAAGCGGTCTTGCCAAGCTTCGCCGGGTGCGATGTCGGTTTGATCTAGCATGGGTTGAAAGTTTGCCGTTGCCAGTTGGTCGTGCAACAGCCGGGCAAATTCAATGTCTTTTCGCGAATAGGAAATGAACACACGGGTTTTACGATCTGCAATTTTCAGTTTTGAGTCTAACGCCATCTTTGCCCGCATTGCTGATTTATCAGCTTCACTTTGCCCGATTCTATGGCAAAAGAAATGCCAATTGGAGACAAATCTGCGATGCGCGTCAAACTTGCTGAAATCACTGAACAGTTGCCGTTGCGTTGGGCCTTGCCTTTTGTGGCCGTGGTTTATGGCATCGGGTTTTATGGTTTCAGCCAAGTGTGCACGCTTGCCAATGAAGAATGCAGCGGCGGAACACCCGTGTTGTTATTTCTCAACAATGCGCTGCGCAGTTTTGGTTTGTTTTTTGCTGCGCCTGAAATTGGTGGAGAAGGTATTCATAATTGGTGGCTGATGACAGCGCGGTGGATTGCGCCGTTGATTACGGTGTTTGCATTATCGAGGGCATTTTCAACTCGCATTTTTGAAAAGTGGCAACAGCGCAAGGCGCTGCAATCCAAACAGCATATTGTGGTGTTGGGCAATGCCGAAGCCGCGCGCGGGCTTTTGCCGAAAGATCGGCGTGTGGTTGCGCTGGCACCAGAACCGCTTGTGGGCTTGGGTGATGTTGATTTGATTTCAGTTGTTGGACCTGCAGATCAACCGCAAAGGGCTGGTGTCGCCAAGGCCAAACATATTTTAATTTTGGGTGATGATGATGTTGAAAACTTGGCGGTGCATCATGCCGTGGCTCCCCTTGCTGGCGAACACGCGCATGTGGCACTTCGCATTTCATCACCTGTTTTGGCGGCGCGGCTTTCAGCTGAAAACCAATTTATGAAAACACCACAAGGTGCGGAAGTAACTGTGGTCAATGTTGAACAGCTTTTAGCCAAGCGCTTTGTGCACAATGAAAATTTGAATGAGGCAGCAGATTTACGCGGGCTTTCACAAGCTCATTTGGCAGTCGTCGGGTGGACTGGTTTTGCTGAGGCAGCGGTTGAAAATTTTGTGCGGCTTTCACCCTATCGCAATTTGGGTATTCCGCTGATTAGCATTTTTTGTGAAAATTCTGCCGCAGCCAAGGCCAAGCTGTTCGCAAGACTTGCCGCTTTGGCTGATTGTGATTTTGCCAGCCTGAAGTTTTATGAAGCCTTTGATTTGCCCTCGCATGCGCAGATTTCAGCTGTTGAAAAATTGGGTGCTGTCACCACGATATTAGTTTGCGATAAGGCTGATGATGTGGCCGCCACCATGGCTTTTGGTTTGCGCAAAGCCACGCAAACTTTAGACGCATGGCAAGCCCCGCTTTATGTGCGTTTGGAAAAACTGGCATTGATTGGTGAAATGTTAAAGACGGATTATGCCAATGCGGCAGACCCTGCGGCCCAGATTATTCCCGTGGGCCACGGTGAACTTTCACTTTTGCCGCAAGATGTTTTTGGCGGCAATGATGATTTGGCCCGCGCCTTTCATGCCGCCTATTTATTAGACAACAAAGCTTCGGGCCCGGCACAAAAACCTTGGCGCGAACTGCCCCAAACTTATCGCAATGCCAATCGGGCGGTGGCGGAACAGGCATGGCCCCGCGTTCATTCTTCAGGATATCGTGCAATGTCCAACGCGGGCTCATGGACGATTGATCAATATCCACAAAAGTTTGAAGCCTTGGCTGAAATCATCCATCGCATGTGGGTGATTGATCGGCGGTTGGATGGCTGGCGTTATGGAAAACTGCGCGATAATAGGCGCAAGCTTCACCCTGATTTGTGTGCCTACGATAAATTGTCAGAAGGCGTGAAAGAATTAGACCGTGCGCAGATTAAAGTGGAGCAACAGGTTTTTTCGAAAAATAGTGTGACTGTGTGGCCCGAAGTCACTGTGGCGGTTGTGGCCAAAAATATCAGCGCGATGCCGCAAGGGTTTGTTGAAAGCTTGAGCGGAAAATTTGTGACACTCGTTTCAACGTTCAGCCATGAAGCAGAAACCAAAATGGTGGAAGACTTGGCCAAAGCCTTAAAGCCCAATGCGCGCATTTTTGCTTTGGGTGCAAACGAAACACCCCGACATTTGAAAATTCTTCATATCAACGGCAATGCGCAGATGTGGATTGCAAAACGCGCCGATGTTATTTTATCTAATGGCGCTTATACGTTCAAAACCAAAGCCAAAATCTGGGAGATGAAACAATGACATTCATAAAACAAATTGCCCATGCCTGCATGATGACGCATGATCTTGATGCATCGGAGCATTTTTATTGTGAAGTTTTGGGGCTGAA
>JANXRO010000238.1 GCA_025356765.1 Hyphomicrobiales bacterium
ACCAAGATACCAATGTGGCCCAATATCAGTGGTTGAAGCTTTTGGCCCAAGGCCACAAAAACATTTGCTGTGTGGGCGATGACGATCAATCAATTTACGGTTGGCGCGGCGCTGAAGTGGATAACATCCTTCGCTTCAGCAAAGATTTTCCGGGTGCAAAAGTTATAAAGCTTGAACGCAACTATCGTTCCACCATGGATATTTTGGGCGCGGCCTCGGGCCTGATTGCCAAGAATGAAGCCCGCCTTGGCAAAACTTTGCGCACGGATAAACAAGAAAAATCACCCGTTATCGTGCGCGGCCATTGGGATGGCGATGAAGAAGCCCGCACCATCAGCGACGACATTGAAAGCCTTCACAGCAAAAAACAAAACTTGAATGACATCGCCATTCTGGTGCGCGCCTCATTTCAAATGAGAGCCTTTGAAGATCGCTTCATTCGTGCTTCCATTCCCTATCGCGTCATTGGCGGCCCGCGCTTTTATGAGCGCGCAGAAATTCGTGATGCACTTTCATATTTCAAAATCATCGCATCGCCTGATAATGATTTGGCCTTTGAACGCATTATCAACACCCCCAAACGCGCCATCGGCGACACATCCGTCAAGCGCATGTATGATTTGGCCCGCGCCAATAAAACCTCTCTGTATGTGGCCGCTGAAGCCATCAGCATCACCAATGAATTGCCAGCCAAAGGGCGCACCGCGTTGCGCGCCCTTCTCGACAGTTTTGCCAGATGGCGGGCGCAAATTGATAACTTGCCCCACCAAGAACTTGCTGAAATTGTGTTGGATGAATCAGGCTACACCGCCATGTGGCAGGCCGATAAAAGCCCCGAAGCCGAAGGCCGGTTAGACAACTTGAAAGAGCTTGTGCGTTCGATGGGAGATTTTGAAAATCTTCTGGGCTTCTTGGAACATGTTTCACTGGTGATGGACAGGGATGTGGGCGGCGAAGAAGACCGCGTGAACATTATGACATTGCATTCCGCCAAGGGCTTGGAATTTGCCCAAGTGTTTTTGCCCGGCTGGGAAGAAGGCCTGTTTCCCCACCAACGTGCATTGGATGAAAAAGGCCGCAGCGGCTTGGAAGAAGAACGGCGCTTGGCCTATGTGGGCATAACCCGCGCAAAATTTCACGCCACCATTTCTTTTGCCCAAAACCGTCAGGTGCATGGCTTGTGGCAAACATCATTGCCATCACGCTTTGTGGATGAACTGCCCGAAAAACATGTGGAAGTTTCACCCATGACAAATTCTTATGGCGGGCATGGCCTTGGCACATTCGGGCAAAGCAGATTTGATGATGGCAAAGCCTTTGGCCAAGGCAGCTATTCAACGCCGGGCTGGCAACGCGCCCAAAGCCGCAAATCATCTGGCGAAACGCTGCGCCACACACCCAAATTCATCGAGGGCGAATTGGTGATCGACGGCGGCAGGCCCGCATCATTCGAAGTGGGTGACCGCGTGTTCCACCAAAAATTCGGCAATGGAAACGTAACGCATGTTGAGGGAAACAAGCTGACAGTGGATTTCGATCAAGCCGGCGAAAAGCGGGTGATCGACAGCTTTGTGGAGCGGGGATAATTTCTGGTGACTAAAAATCTCCATCGGCGGGCAAGCCTACCGATGGAGATTTGGTTAAATTATCGTGTCGAGCGAAGTGTCAAACTTCCGATACCGCCCGCAATGTTCAAACCAGTTTGGGCTTGAACGCTGATGGGTTGAAGATTGATGCCGTGCCTAAACCCGCCCACCAGCACATTGGCGCCAAGGCCAACACCAACGGTGGCTTCAGCGCTAAGGCCAGCATAGCTGCCGCGCAAGGCGCCAGGTTGAACAGCACCTGGGGCAAAAACGGCCCAAGCAATAACAGTTTGGCCTGTCACACCAATATCAACGCCCAGCTTTCCAACTGTGCCGCGATAATGTTCAACGCGACCGCCTGAAGTGAATGTGCAATCAGCCCCTTTGGCAGAGCCCAAGATAAAACCAACGCCGCCTTGCACGTTACAACGCAAAACGCCGATTTTTACGCCGCCGCCAGCATGCGCGGCTGGTGCCAACGCGATCATTCCTGTGGCTGCCAAAACGAGTAGTTTTTTCATTTTTATTACTTCTCCTTATTTATGAACGTCATGTCGCCGTTGAATATGACCGGAGTAAGGCACGTTAAATGCAAAACTGCGTGGATTCAACTCAGTTAGTCCCCCCTTAACGCCTTGCCGCTAGAAACTTCAGAGAACCAAACTTAAGGCCATAACATGCTCAAACAATCGACTGCCGAATACTCGCCTGCCCAAAACTGGGCGCGGCCCGCTTTCACATTAACAGTTTTTGTATCAGCTTTCTTGTTGTTTGCAATTCAACCCATGTTCACCAAAATGGTTTTGCCGCAATTGGGTGGATCACCCGGCGTGTGGTCGGTGGCAATGGTGTTTTTCCAAGGGTTGTTGTTGTTGGGATATTTATACGCGCATCTTTCCAGCACCTATTTGCCAACGCGCGTGGCTGTGCTTTTGCATATTGTTATTTTGCTCATCACCTTCATCAGCCTGCCCATTGCTGTGTCTTCCGGCTTGGGTAAACCACCTGTTGAAGGCCAGATTTTCTGGTTGATTGGCGTGTTCACGCTTTCGGTGGGCCTGCCTTTTTTTGCAGTGGCAGGCAACGGGCCATTACTGCAGGCTTGGTTTGCGCGCACGGGACACAAGGATGCTGCCGATCCTTACTTTCTCTATGCAGCATCAAACTTGGGTTCGTTTGCCGCGTTGTTGCTTTATCCGGTTCTGTTTGAAATTACATTGCGCTTGCCGCAGCAGGCCTTTGCATGGTCGGCAGGTTTTGCAGCGTTGATTGCGTGCATTGCAGGTTCTGGTTTCATCACCACAAAAACACAAAGTGCGGCAACGCTTCAAACCCGTACTGTTTCATCGCCGCTGAGCACAACAAAAATTCTGCAATATATTGGCTTGGCTTTTGTGCCTTCGGCCTTGTTGGTGGCGGTCACATCACACATCGCAACCGACGTGGCTTCAGCGCCCTTCATTTGGATTGTGCCACTGGCATTGTTCCTGCTGACATTTGTGTTGATTTTTACAGACAGGCCCTTGGTTCCCTTGTCTGCCATCTATCAAGCCGTGCCGGTTTTGGCGGGTGGAATTTTATTGTCGAAGTTGTTTCAGCTTAATTTTGTCGTCAACATTTTCATTCACATCGGCTTTTTCTTTGCAACGGCGCTGATGTATCACCACTTGCTCTACACGCTGCGGCCAGAGGCCAAAAACCTCACCAAATTTTATTTGTGGATGTCGTTCGGCGGTGTGCTGGGTGGCATATTCTCTGGCCTGTTGGCGCCCTATATTTTCAACAGCATTTTGGAATATCCAATCTTGGTCAGCATGGTGATGTTGGCTCATCCCGCCATTATCAAAGCTTCGCGCAACGATTGGAAAGCGCTTGGCTTGCCAGCGTTGATTATTGCGGGCGTGGTTACAACTGCGTTTGCCCTGTTGCAAAAATCTGGCATGGCCAATACCGATAAATTCATCGTGCCCGCCATTATCATTGGTTCATTCTTCGTGATGGGTGCATTTCGCCACAACATTATTAGAGCGATATTTATTCCGTTCACATTTGTGTTGTTGGCGCTCCATGGGGGCAACGCATTTGGCACAAAATTCATGCGCTCATTTTTTGGGGTAGATCGCATTTCGATTGAGGAAAACGGCCAATTCCGCGTTCTGTCCCATGGCACCACTGTTCACGGTGCATCGCGCATCGCCAATGTTGATGGCACACCCTATACTGGCGCGCCCATCCCCCTTTCCTATTATCACCCCGATGGTGTGTTAGCCCAAACTTTGAAATTGTTGCCAGACAATGCTGCGGGCCGTGATGTTGGCATTGTTGGCTTGGGTGCTGGTGCGCATGTTTGCAACGGCAAGCCCAATGATCGCTTTACATATTTTGAAATCGATTCATTAGTCGAAAAAATCGCAACTGACAAAAGTGAATTTCAATTTCTCTCAACCTGTGCCCCCAATCTTAAAATCATTCTGGGCGATGCGCGTTTAACGCTGCAAGACCAGCCGCAACAGTTTGACTATTTGTTGCTGGACGCTTTCTCATCAGACTCCATTCCAACGCATTTGCTCACACGCGAGGCTTTGAAGATTTATGCCGCGCACTTAAAACCCAATGGTCTTTTGGTATTTCATATTTCCAATCGGCATATGGAGCTTGAAACCGTGGTGGCAGCCCTTGCACAAGACGCAGGCCTTGTGGCCAAAGATCGGCTGCTTGTGAGCAAAACAGACAACTTGGCCGATGCCTATTCATCAGAAGCCATGGTGATGGCAAAATCTGCTGATACTTTGGCTCAGTTCACCCCCGCAATTGGCTGGACAAATGCCGATCCTAAATCCACAGCCGTTTGGACAGATGATTACAGCAACATCCCCGCTTCCATCTGGCGCAAATACTGGAATGGCGAGAAATAAAATTAAACTGTAACCTTGACGATTGCAATTAAAAGTCTATCTGTTGGTGGCAGCACTCAACAGAAAAGGAACACATCATGTATCTCGTCACCGGCGCTTCAGGCCACCTCGGCAAGGCCGTCATCCACCATTTGCTCACCACCAATAAGATTCCTGCCAACAAGATCATCGCCACAACACGTGAACCATCGCAATTGGCTGATTTGGCGGCCAAAGGCATACATGTGCGGGCCGCCAATTTTGATGATGTGGGCCATCTTACCAAGGCCTTCGAAGGCGCAACACGGCTGTTATTGATCAGCACCAACGCAATGGAACCCGGCGCTCGCATCATCCAACACCTCAATGCCATTAAGGCAGCAGAAAATGCCAAAGTTGGTCATGTTGTTTATACATCCATGCCAAACCCAACGACGTCGGCTGTTCTGTTTGCGCCTGATCATGCGGGTACAGAAAAAGCATTAAACGCAGCGAAAATTGCTGGGTTTACCATACTGCGCAACAATTGGTATTTTGAAAACCTGTTTTTCAGCATTCCCCAAGCGTTGAAATCTGGCACACAATATTCAGCCGCCGCACAAGGCAAACTTGCCCATATTGCTCGTGATGATCTTGCTCGCGCCGCCGCAACGGTTCTGGCTTCCAGCGAAGGTGGAAAAAACACCTACACATTGTCGGGTGCGCATGAATATACCACTGACGAAATTGCCAAACTGGTCAGTGCCGCCACGGGCAAGCCTTTGGCTGTTGTGCATGTCCCAGTGGATGGTTTGATTCAAGGCATGCTTGGTGCGGGCCTTCCAGAAGGCATGGCCCGCATGTTTGCTTCATTCGATGATGCCATTTCGAAGGGCAATCTTTCGGGCAAAGATGATGATTTCAAAAAAATTACAGGCGTTGCCCCGCAAAGTTTCGAAGCTTGGGTGAAAGCCAACACATCGGCCTTATCAGCATAAATATTTGGGCCACCCAATGGGGTGGCCCTTTTTTATCAGGCGGCTTTAAAATTTAAAGCCACGCCATTCATACAATAGCGTAAGCCCGTTGGCGCCGGGCCGTCATCAAACACATGGCCCAAATGGCCACCACAACGGCGGCAATGCACTTCGGTACGTTGTGCCGCCAATGAAGTATCATCTTTATTGCCAATCGCATCGGGCAAGTGATCAAAAAAGCTGGGCCAGCCCGTGCCGCTGTCAAATTTTGTTGTGGAACTGAATAAGGGTAAGTCACACCCTGCGCAGCCAAAGGTTCCTTTACGGTGTTCTTCAAGCAAAGCACTGGTAAACGGGCGCTCGGTGCCTTCATGGCGCAAAACGTCATAGGACGCAGGCGTTAAGAGTTTTTGCCATTCTGCATCTGTTTTTTCAACTTCAAAAGTTGCGGCAGCCCTGCTCCATCCAGTACCCAAGCCCAAAACCATTACTGAAAGACTGGCCAATTTAAATGTATCTCTGCGATTCATTATTTTATCTCCTGTGATGATTATAGATACGACACCCCGGCCTGAAAGTTTCCACACAAATCGTTGCGCAAATTCAACTCTTCGTGACACTCAGATGGCCCATAGTTGGTTGTAGTACATTTTTAATTGCGCGTTAACCTTGCAAAGTTAGAAATTTTTTAACGGAGCCGAGGGGCAGGTTCTGAATTCAGTTGGCTGTGGTCTGTCCTGCATTAACACGCTGTTTTTTGAGCATTTAACGCAGAATTAAACATAATCACATAGGCAAATAACTCAGACATTTAGAATGATCAGCAACAACAAAACTTCATGACAATCAATAACACCCCAAAACACTTGGCTCAAAAATCCAAAATGCTTTTTTGGTGCCTAACTTTCTTTTGGTCTTTGCTGTCGCTTGTTTGCGTTTCTGCTCCCGCTTACGCAACTGTCACCGTAACGACCAACACTAATGCTGCTCAATTGGCTGCGGCCATCGCAGCAGGCAACGCTGGCATCACCCTTACGGGCACGCCCACACTTGTTAACGGCGCTTCGGGCACGTCTGGCACGGTTGCCGGAACATTCAGCACAAGTGGCTCTAACCTTGGCATAACCAGCGGCATAATTCTGAGCACAGGCAACGTTGCCAACATTCCTGGTAGCCCTATTCCAGCTGGCAACATATCATCAGGGGGCACAGGCATCTCGAATGCTGGCACAAGTGAATTTGATATCAACACATTCACATTTTCATTCATTCCCAATCCAGGCGTTAATCGCATTTCGATTGCCAGTGTATTCGCCTCTGAAGAATATAATGAATATGTAAACACCACTTTCACCGACAATTTTACAATGGTGCTGAATGGCGGCGCTTACACCAATTTCAATGTTGCCACTGTGCCGGGCACGGCCACAGGCACAGACATCAACACCGTCAACAATGGTGCAAATGCCGGTTATTACCGCGATAACACAACAGCAACGCCGGTTATTTCTGACATCAAGATGGATGGTGCAACCACCGTGTTCATCAACGCCTTCAACGTTGTGCCCGGAACCACATATACTGTTACCATTCGCATCGCCGATGTGGGAGACGCGGCCTATGACTCAGCAGCATTTATTTCAACATCAGGCATTTTAAACAATCCCCCCGCACTTGATCTTTCAGCCGCACTTGCCAGCACGGGTTATGCTGCAACGTGGGTCGAAGGCGCTGCGCCTGTGGCCATTGCTGCTGCCGATAATAAAATTAGCGATGACGGCACAACAATTTCTTCAGCGACTATCACCATCAGCAATGTTGTGGTTGGTGATCTTTTAACAGCGGGTGCTTTGCCATCAGGCATAGCAGCATCAGCCTATAATTCAGGAACCGGCACAATCACTTTGTCGGGTGTTGCCACACTGGCGCAATATCAAACAGCCTTGCAGGCCATTGGCTATTCCAGCACGGCCACCAATCCGGCAGGCCCCGCAAAAACCATCAATGTCATCGTCAATGATGGTGTCGACAATTCCAACACAGCTGTTGCAACCATTAGCATGGCAACATTAAGCTTGGTCAAAACGGCAAGTGCGCCCACTGTGGCTTCTGGCACCAGCGCAACATTGACGGATGCCGGCGACAAGATCACCTATACCTACACGGTTACAAATTCTGGCACCGTGGCGCTAACAGCCGTCGCGCCAACAGACGTTGGCCCCAAATTTAACGGCGTTGCAGGAACTGGCACATTAAGCGCCTTTACACCCGCAACAGCCAGCATCGCTGTTGGTGCAAACCAGGTATTCACCGCCACTTATACATTATCGACAGCAGACGTTATGAACGGTGCTGGCATTGCCAATGGTGTCACCAACACAGCCAAAGCCACGGGCAAAGAACCCGGCGGCGCAATCGCAACTTCATCCAACGCCACGGCCACAACATCAATCACCACTGTTGCTGGCATTACGGTTACAAAATCCGCCGGCGCGCCAACAACTGCTTTGGGAAGCAACGCCGCGGTGACAGATGCTGGCGATACAATCACATTCACCTACCTACTTAAAAACGTTGGCAGCGTGGCATTGACAGTGGCTTTCCCCTCTGATGCTGGGCCAAAATTCAATGGCATCGCTGGCACCAATACCTTAAGCGCGTTTACACCGGGCGCAGGCGTTTCATTGGCTGTGGGCGCAACACAATCTTTCACCGCCACCTATATTCTTTCACTCACCGATGTTAAAAACGGAGTGGGCATCGCCAATGGTGTGACCAACACAGCAGCAGCCACGGCCAAAAGCCCGGCTGGCACAACCATCACCGCGCCAAACTCAAATGCAACCACAACCATTGTTGCTGTGCCAAGCCTGTCAATCGCAAAAACCTTTGTCCTCACCGACACCGGTGGGCTGACACCCGCCAAAGCCGATTTGAACGAATTGGTGACCTACACTTATACCATCACCAACACTGGCAATGTTCCAATGGGCAATGTGTCGGCGAATGATTTACACGGCACGCCTTCTGTGGTTGTGCCTCTGGGTGCAGGCGGCATCACCTCTGAAACACTCAGCAGCCCTGGCCCCTATGGTGCAGCAGCCTCAACTGATACGACGGCTAACAATGGCGTTTGGACAACTTTGGCCCCGGGTGCTGCGGCCACATTCACTTGGCCACACACGGTGACCCAAGCCGAAATAGACCACGGCTAAGCAACGTGGCCCGACATTGATGCGCCAGCATTGCGGGGCAGCCCCATAAATTGTGGGATAGATAAAAACGCCCCAACAGAAATTACCAAAAACGCCGTGCTAAAATCTGCGGCAAGCAACCCCGACCCACCATGCCACCATTGAGAAAAATCCAGCGATATGGCCGCAACAGCCACGCCAAGCGCCAAAGACATTTGCTGCATCACCGTATAGAGCCCATTGGCCCTGGCAATATCCACCGTATCTATATCAGAATACGCAATGGAATTAAGCGCCGTGAACTGCAACGAACGCGCCAGACCACCAAACAACAGTATCAATAAAATCAACGCCAACGGCGTTGCTTGCGTGAAAAATGCCAGTGCCAGCGTGAAACAACTTGAAATAAAACCATTGATGATCAACAATTTTCGATAGCCGAATTGTTTCAAAAGCCCCGCTGCAACAAACTTCATGCCCAAAGCGCCCAGTGCTGCTGAACACGTAATCAAGCCTGACTGAAACGGTGTGGAATGAAACCCAATTTGCAAAAGCAATGGCAATAAAAACGGAATAGCGCCAGCGGCCACGCGGTAAAGCAAACCACCCAAAATCGACACGCGCAAAGTTTGAACAGAGAGCAGTTTCAAATCTAAAATTGGGTTAGGAACTTGTGACGCGTGCCTTATGTAGGCCAAGATGAACGCCACACCCACAAAAAGCATGGCAAGGGTTTGTAGCACGTTCAAAAAATCTCGGCCTGCCACCGTCATTGCAAAAATGGTGCATGATAGGCCAAGGCCCGAAAGGAAAAAGCCCTTCACATCCAATGGAGGAACCTTGAATTCTTGAGATTCGGGCATAAAAATTGTGGCCATCACCAAGCCCACCATTCCGATGGGTAAATTCATCCAGAAAATCCAATGCCACGAAAAATAGGTGGTGATAAAACCACCAATCGGCGGCCCCACCAGAGGCCCCACCAAAGCAGGCACTGTTAGCCAAGCTAGCGCTGAAACCAGCTCAGCCTTTGGAATAGAGCGCAACAAAATAATCCGCCCAACCGGCACCATCATGGCACCACCCAAACCTTGCACAGCGCGCGCGATGACCAGATGTGTTAAGCTGGGTGCCCAACCACATGCCAAAGAGGCCAGTATGAAAACCATCATGGCGATGCGAAAAACGGTTTTGGCGCCAAATCGATCAGACACCCAAGAGGATACCGGCAAAAACACCGTTAGGCTTAAAAGATAAGTGGTGAATGCCAGTTTCAACGCCACGGGGTTTGTGCCCAAATCGGCAGCCATGGCCGGCAGTGATGTGGCAATCACTGTGCTATCCATGTTTTCCATGAATAATGCTGATGCCACGACCAGAGGAAGAATGCGTGAAGTTGAAGCCATGTGTTTGCCGGATGTAGCAGAATGAATGACTTCCACACCTGAAATTTACGAAACCCAGCAATGCAACGCGCACGACATAAGCCATTGCATGAAGATCAGCGTTTCAAATCAGTTTTAAGTTCACATTGATTTAATCTTCAAAACACTCTATCGCCACGATTCAAGCGCTTTTCGGTGCTTTAACCCGCCTGCCTAAACCCTCTGTGGGGGCATTTATTTTAACAAAGGAAACTACAATGATCCGCAATATTCTCTTGTCAACTGTCGTTCTTGCCGCTTTTGCTGCGCCAACATTTGCTGCAACGGCTGCAACAGATTTCTATGTTGCCCAAGATGCCAAAACTCATGCTTGCATGGTTTCTGATCAGAAACCAGATGGCAAAATGATGATGGACGCGGGCACAAAAGTTTATGCCAGCAAAGCCAACGCTGAACAAGCCATGGCAAACCTGAAAGTTTGCGCTCCTGCTGCTGCAGCAACAACAGCCAAGCCAGCTGCTCCTGCCGCTGCTGCTGCCGTAAAGCCAGCCGCTCCAGCCGC
>JANXRO010000288.1 GCA_025356765.1 Hyphomicrobiales bacterium
CCACAAGGCCCAAGCATTAAACAGCGCCGCCAAGGCCAGCCATGGCACAGCAACGCGCGCTGCGGTGCCTGCATTTTGCAACACCGTTTGTGTTATAAAACGAAGAGCAGCGGCGATTGAAATTTTTCGTGTGGCAGGGCCAGAAAGAAAGGGCATTTATCCGGCTTTGAAGATCAATGTTTCAACATTTGGCTTGCGCAATTGCGGCGCAAATTCTTGCAAGATAACATGGGCAAGTTCTGTGGGCCCAATGGGTTTGCTGAGCAGAAATCCTTGTAGGTAATCACAGTTGAATTCGCGCAGAACATCGGCGTGATGTTGGGTTTCAATGCCTTCTGCCGTAACCTTCAAGCCCAAATTGCCTGCAAGGCCAATGATGGATTGCAACATGCCGCGCGCCATCAATGTTGAATCAAGAGCATGCACAAAGGCCCTGTCTATTTTCAATTTTGAAAATGGAAATTTCCATAAATAGCTCAGGCTAGAATAGCCGGTGCCAAAATCGTCGAGCACGATTGAACAGCCCATTTCACGCAAGGCGCTCAGCTGTTGCAACACCATTTCTGAATCTTTCAGCAAGGTGCTTTCGGTTACTTCAAGTTCGAGGCGGTAAGCGGGAAAGCTGGAAAGTTCTAACGCGTTGTGAACGTCTGTCACAATCGTTCCAGAATAAAGTTGCTCTGGTGATATGTTCACAGAAACTGTCAGGTTTGATGGCCAATTGGCGGCGGTTCGACACGCTTCAGCCAAGGCCCAGGCGCCCAATTGACCAATCAGACTTGATTCTTCCGCCACCGGGATAAACTCAACGGGCGACACTGGCCCCAGTTCTTTGCTCTCCATGCGCATCAAGGCTTCAAAGCCATTCAACGCGCCAGTTTTGGTGCTGTAATAGGGTTGATAAACGAGATGGATGGAATGATCGTCGATTGCAGCATGAAGCGCTTGCAATACCGCCACACGGCGCTTTGCAGCCAAGGCCAGCGTTGGATTAAAAAAGGCATAGCCGGGGCCACCCTTGCTCATCGCGGATTTCAACGCCAAATCGGCATGGTGCACCAAGTTGCTGGCATCGCCATCATTGTCTTTGGCCAGCGCCACGCCAGCACCCAGCTGAAACATCAAAGGCCTGTCCACCCAATCAATCGGCTGAGAAAGCTCTGCTATAATTTGTTTGGTGATCATCATGGTTTGCAAAGCATCTGTCAGATCTGGCAAAAACACGGCATAGTGGGAATAGTCCAACCGACATTTGAAACTGCCGGGCATGGGCATGGCGTTTAATCTGGCCGCAATGGCCGAAATCACATAATCGCTCACATGGCGGCCCAAGGTGCCAGCGATGCGTGGAATGCCGCGCAAATTAATGCCGATCAACGCGCCCTTTGCCTTCACTTCAGGATTTTGGTGGAGCGCACAATCCACTTCATTGATGAAGGCCGCGCGCGTCATCAAGCCTGTCAGATGATCATGCATGGACAAATGGGTGATATCAGCTTCCAAGCGGCCGATACGTTTTTGAAGCTCTTCGATGTTGAGTTCTGCTTCGACCATAAAATTAAACCTGAGAAATTCCACATGATTCGGGAATTTTCATTCCCAAACCTTGTTTTGCCCCCGTGAAGCTTTCGAGGTCGTTAACGAAATTTAAGCTCAGTTTGGTTAGCTCAACGTGGTTTTACGCCGATGCACCCACCTCAAGTTGTTTTACTTTTGGAGCGAGTGGTTTTTGTGCGGCATTTTTCACCGCTTTTTGCAATTTTTCGAATGCGCGCACTTCAATTTGGCGGATGCGCTCACGGCTTACGTCAAATTCTTTGCTCAAATCTTCCAGTGTCGCAGGTTCGTCCTGAAGTTTGCGGGCTTGAATCACGCGGCGTTCGCGATCATTCAGCTTCGACAAGGCTTCGCTCAGCATCGAATTGCGTTGGAATGACTCTTCGTTGTCACCCAAAACTGTTTCTGGGTTGTCGTGGTCGTCCACCAACCAGTCTTGCCACTCGCCATCGCCATCAGCGTCTGAACGCAAAGGCGCATTCAATGAAGCATCGCCAGCCATGCGGCGGTTCATCGAAATCACGTCTTTTTCATCCACGCCAAGGTTTTTAGCAATATATGCCACTTGCTCTGGCTTCAAATCTCCCTCTTCCAGAGCCTGAATACGGCTTTTTACGCGACGCAGGTTGAAAAACAGCTTCTTCTGATTGGCGGTTGTGCCTATTTTCACAAGCGACCAAGACCGAAGAACAAATTCCTGAATTTGGGCTTTAATCCACCACATGGCATAAGTTGCCAGTTTGAAGCCCTTGTCTGGCTCAAACTTCTTCACGGCCTGCATCAGGCCAATATTGCCTTCAGAAATCACTTCGCCAATGGGCAAGCCATAGCCACGATAGCCCATGGCAATTTTGGCCACCAAGCGCAAATGGCTGGTGATCAGCTTGTGGGCGGCTTTGGTATCGCCGTGCTCTTTCCAGCGCTTACCCAGCATAAATTCTTCATCGGGCTCAAGCATCGGAAATTTGCGAATTTCCTGCAAATAGCGGTTCAAGCTGCCTTCAGCACCCGAAATCATCGGCAAATTCATTCGCTTAGCCATTATTTCCATCCTTCTGGGAAGGTTTGTTCCCAACCCTAATACGACAGATATGGGAAGCGGTTTTCAAATTTAAAGTATCATTTGAAGTAACAGTTTAGTGAAGGCGGCTTATTTTGCCAAAATTATTTAGCCATGCACTTGGCTTCACCCATGTTCTTGTAATTCGCTTGGAATGTGGGTGTGCTGCCCTCGCGGCCTGAAAAATCCATATCGTCAGCGCCTAAGCCCAAGTAAACATAAGGTTTGGTGCCATCGGGTGGCACGGCATAGCCCACTTGCAGCTTTTTCTTTTGTGCGCCCCACAGGCCATGGCCGGTAATCTCATCGGTGTTGGCGTGGATTGTTAAAAACCGAAACAGCGTTTGGCCACAAGAATTATCATCAGCCACGGCAACGCCGCAGAAATCTTTGCCACAGGGGGCCACATCAAAGGTTTTGTATATCTTGCCTTTAGAAGAATAAACTGGCTTGTCGTCGCTCACTGTCCATCTGCCAAAAAAGTGCGAAGTTTCAGCCTGTGCCAAATTTCCGCCCAAGGTGAGGGCTAGGCCAAGTGAGGCAAGCACGATAGAAGAATGACGATGGACCATTTAAACCTCCGTTTGCAGAAATCTTCTGCCACAATTATGGCAATTTCACGCCGTTTGATCTTGGCAGTTTTGGCGGCGTTTGTCATCTATACAGCGCTTCGCGGAATTTCAGAAAGCTGGAATAATGATGGCTTTCCAGAATCCTTGGCCGTTAAACTTGAACTGATGCCATTTCTGTTCCCCATTCACATGATCAGCGGTGGCTTGGCGCTTTTGTTGGTGCCGCTTACAATCAGTTTGCGTTTTAAGCGTTGGCACAAGCTGGCCGGGCGCATTGCGGCGGCTGATATTCTTATCGCAGGCATCACCGCCATTCCCGTTGCACTGCAAGCGCCGGTTACAAAAATTTCTGCCGCGGGGTTTACGGCCCAAGCCATCACGTGGTTGGTTTTGCTGGCACTTGGTGTGTGGAACATCAGGCAGGGCAGGGCAATGGCCCACCGCGCCTGCATGTTGATGTTGGCCGCCGTCACATCCGGCGCCATGTTTTTTAGGGTATATTTGGCGCTTTCGAAATTAGTCATTCCGCCCAATCATTTTTATGATTTTTATGCCGCAGACGCTTGGATCGCCTGGGGCTTGCCTTTGGTTGCCGTGGCGGTTTGGCTGGAGTTGGAGAAGCGGGCAAAGAATCGCCCGCTGATCAAGCACAATAATCGCGTGGAGCAGATGCGGCCAAATTAATGTGCCGCTGCTGTGATCACTCCCGCTTCGCCGCGGTTTTCGCGCAATGTATAGACCATCAATCCGGCGAACACCGCTGTGCCGAATGTTATCCACCACAGTTCAGTATATCTGGCGAACATGTCAAACAGATAGCCGCCGAAGAATGCGCCAACAGCTCCGCCCAAGGCGTGGCCACCCGATATAAGGCCCATGGCCAGGCCCATGATTTTCAAACCCAGATGTGATGCCGCAAGGCTGGCCGTGGGCGGAATGGTGGAATAATCGAAAATTCCATAAATCACCGCGAACAAAAACATCATTTCATAACTGGTGCCCACATTCATCAGCACGATGAATGAGATGGAACGCATGATATAAATGCTGCCCAGCAACAAGGGGCGGCTTATCCGATCAGTCAAATAACCTGAGGCGAACATGCCACAAAAATTGAGTGCCGCTGTTAGCGCGTAAATGCCAGAGGCAGGAACTGGAGGAAAACCACAGAAAGCGGCATAGGGCAAGAAATGCGTTTCTATGGCCCCTGTAGTGGTGATGCCGCAAATGAAAAAGCTCCAAAACAAGATGTGGAATGTTGGGTTTGTTAGCAAAAATTTCAGCCGTTGGCCCAAGGGCTCATCTGAAAGCGTTGCAGATTTTTGTGCGGCTTCTTCCACGGTGGGTTTTAACATCCACCAAATCACCGCCGCCATGATGGCGCAGGTGATCGACACCGCCAGCAATGACCAGCGCCACGAAAAATATCCCAAGCTGAGCGTTAATAAGGGCACGGTTACAAATTGCCCAACTGTAGAGCCTGAATTTGCAATGCCATTGGCCAAACCGCCGTTTCCTTGAACAGTTTTGCCAAGGCCGTTGAAACCAAATGGGCGTTTGCCGTGGCAAAGCCCATGCCGCCCAAGATGCCATAACCCATGATATAAAGGCCAGCGATGGGAAATGTGACAAAGGCCAAAAAGATGGCCGACACCACAAGAAGCCCCGCTGTT
>JANXRO010000291.1 GCA_025356765.1 Hyphomicrobiales bacterium
GTCATGCAAAGCGAACAGAGTGAAGCGATCAAATCAAAAACTGTATGGATGAGCATCGCGGCTTGTTACCCGCTCTCATCTTTTTCTTTATCTAATTTTTTCTGGAATTTGCCTTGAATAATATCGACGATAACCAAGGCAGCGAGAACGAAATAAAATGTGCTTTTGGCCATGGGCTCAACGGCAAAGCCGAAGAAGGAAACATGCGCAATGTGGCCGCCATCTGCCACAAGCATAACGCCGACGAGCAACAAAACGAACAGCCCCAACACTTCATAAAGTCGATTTTTTTGCAGAAACTGCGCCACTTTATCGGCAGCAAGAATTGAAATAAGGCCAGCCAGAACCACTGAAACCAACATGATGGCCACATTGTTTGTGAACGCAATTGCAGCCACAACCGAGTCGAACGAAAAAACCAAACACATGAATGTAACCGACCCGAGAACTGATCTGACCGAAGCAGCAGCACCATTGTCTGCCCCCTCATTTTCCAAATCACTGACGGAAAGCATATGGTGAATTTCGCGTATGGCCGTGCGGATAAGCATTAAGCCCCCGAACATCACAATCAACGCGTGGCCACTCAACGCCGTGTGGATCCAAGATTGATCGAAACTAAAAAAAGGCTCTTCCAAAGCGCCGATTAATCGCAGCACGACAAAAAGCAAAACAACACTCATCGCAAGTGAAATAAGCGTTCCAACGCGGCGCACGAAGGCTTGTTTATCTGTCGCTGCACGTCGGGCTTCAATTGAGATGTAGAGAAGATTGTCAAAACCCATCACAACTTCGAGCGCAGTTAAAATCAAAATTGTAAAAAAGCTGCTGAACGAAAAAAGCTCAACAAAGTCTTGGGCGAATTTATCAAGCAAGTGCGTCTCCTCGAACCATATCGTTGGCTATCTATGCGAATATCACGCGCAAATGGTTTTTGTAAACAAAAGTGCCGGACAACACGATGTTTGTCCGGCACAATTCCAGCACGTTGAAGCTTTTGATTATTGCAGTTCCAAAGCGTCTTTAATAATTTTGCTCAATTCTTCGCGGCGATAAGGCTTCATAATGATGAAGCCATTTTTAAAACGCGGCTCGTCTTGGTGCACCATAGCCCCTTTGGGATAGCCAGATGTGTGAACCACTTTCAAATCTGGTTTCAAGCTTTGCGCGGCTTGGGCCAAATCAAAACCATTCATGCCACCGGGCATCACCACATCTGAGAACATCAAATCAATATCTGTATTTTCTTGCAACTGTGCCAAGGCTTGGAAGCCATCGCCCGCTTCAATCACGTCATAACCAAAATCTTCAAGGAAGCCGCAGGCCACTGCCCGCACAGCTTCTTGATCTTCCACAACCAGAATTTTCGGTTTGCGTTGGGCCACAGGTTGGGCGGGTGCGCTTTGAACCGCAGCAACTTGAACATTTGCAACAGGCGTAGCAACAGCCACAGCGGTTTTGCTTGGCAAATACATTTTAACCGATGTGCCATGGCCCACTTCGCTATAAACACTGATATGGCCGCCAGATTGTTTGATGAAGCCATAAACCATAGACAGGCCAAGGCCCGTGCCTTTGCCCGGTGCTTTGGTTGTAAAGAAAGGCTGGAAAACTTTTTCCAAAATTTCAGCAGACATGCCGCTGCCCGAGTCAGACACAGCCACCATGATATAATGGCCAGGGATCACTTCCGGATGTTTTTCTGCATAATATTGATCAAGATAAGCGGCCTGTGTTTCAATCGTTAGGCGGCCGCCCTTTTCCATGGCGTCACGCGCATTGATCGACAAATTCAAAATAGCGGATTCCAATTGCGATGGATCAATCAAGGCCTGCGGGGTGCCCTCCATCGTATCAACTCTAATTTCGATATTTTCGCCAATGGAACGTTCAATCAGCGGCGCCATGCCTTTGACCAATTCATTCACGCCAACCACACGCGGCTCAAGTTCTTGTTTGCGGGCAACAGCAAGCAACTGCCGCGTTAGGTCTGAACCTTTACGCGCCGCATCCACAGCTTCATCAACGCGCCTTTTGGTTTTTTCATCCGAACCAATTTTGCCATCCAGCAATTGCAAATTGCCAATGATCACCGTGAGAAGATTGTTAAAATCATGCGCCAAACCGCCAGTCAATTGGCCAATGGCTTCCATCTTTTGCGCCTTTTGCAAACGCTCATTCACTTGGCGCAATTCAGATGTGTCGGTAATTTGCACAATCAGTTGCTCGGTTTCGCCCTGCTCGTTTTTCACCAAAGCAATGGATGTGGCACCCAGAACAGTTTTGCCTTGGCTAGTCACATAACGCAGTTCTTGTTGCAGCACGGCAATTTCGCCACCCAACAGTTTGTGCATGCCGCTCAGAAACAGGTTGCGTTCTTCCTTGTGCAGCAAGTCTTCGAACATCACGTTCTTGCTTTCCAAATCTGCGCGGCCCAAAAATGTGGAAAGCGAAGGATTGGCAACTTCAATGGTGCCCTGTGGTGAAACAACGGCCAAGCCGTGGGCCGCAGCGGCAAACGAAGCCTTGAACCGATTATCGCTGCGCGTTGTGGCAATTTGCGTAATCTTGCGGCTGGTAATATCTTCCAGAATGCAAACCGATCGTTCCAGTTTGCCCTTGTCACCGCGATAAGCTGTCATCGACAGCAACACTGTGGCAAGCGACCCATCTTTGCGATGGATTAAAATTTCAGCCCCGCGATAGGTACTGGAGACGAGGAATTTCGGATAGATTTCTGTGACCAGTTTGCTTCGTGACTCAAGCGGCAAAAACTCGCTGAAACTGCGGCCAATAATATCCTTGGCAGAATAGCCCAAAGTTTCACACCAAGCGCCGTTGGCAGAAATCATCCTGCCAGAGCCATCCATGCAATGCAGCATAACCG
Source organism: Hyphomicrobiales bacterium (assembly GCA_025356765.1). Taxonomy (GTDB): domain Bacteria; phylum Pseudomonadota; class Alphaproteobacteria; order Rhizobiales; family Aestuariivirgaceae; genus Aestuariivirga. The sequence continues at coordinate 2,888 of JANXRO010000291.1, forward strand.
GCAAATTGGCCAAAAGCTTTTCATAAACACCGCCGTTTTGATCAGGAAAAAACGGCATTGTTGCAATCGGAGTTTCGCGTTTTTCAATGCGCCAAGCGGGTGCCTCGTCTACTGGAATTTCCCAAGACTTCAAACCGGAAATAGGCATCGCTCACAACTCTCCACAATCACAAAACCACACTAGTCAAATGCGGTTAACGAGTTATTGCTAAGGTAAAGAAGAGTAGAGTGTTAACTGTAAGATATTCCAAACTGACCAAAGACAGTTAATCAAATCTAAACAACCACCACTTGCCCTCGCGCTTCGGCTGTAATGATTGCTGAAAGCAACCCTTCATCCGAAGAAGCCTCGGGCAAAAACTGCTTTTCTACAGAAATTTTAACCTGCGGCGAAACTGCACCTTGTGCCGTGGCTTGGGCAAATGCACTTTCTTCGGCACGTTTCGTTGCAACGTTTAAAGCTTCCTCGCCAGATGAAAAGGTTAACACGGGGCCCTGCCCTGTCACCCGAAACACGCCATTGCCATCGCCTTCAACTGCCACTTGCGCCTTGTGTGCCACCATTCCAGCCGCAGCGCCAATGGCATTGGCCACATCGCAATGCGGCGCAAATATAACCTCACACTTCAATCGCGCGGCCACTTCCGAATAATAGATTTTGACAGGCCCACCCACAGCTACGATCGGCATATCTGGTGAAAACGAAATGCCCACATGGCCCATTTTTGCTTCGCCAGAACAAACCTTTTCAACCAGTGGGTTGTTCTGCGGCGCGCCAAAAGCTGCATCTAAAATAACATGACAAGAATTCGCCACAGCCACATTCCAAATTTTAGAACTTAAAGACTGAATGCGTGCTTCATCAGGCAATTTCATATCGATAAACCGTGCCAGCAATTTGGCGGCCAAAATTGCACCATCGCTAGACCAATTATTCTGCAACCCCAAAACATGCGCTGAATCAGATGGCGTGAAAGAGCAAAACTGAATAAGCCCCGCTTTGCGCAAATTCACCACGGCCCGTTGTGCTGCGGCACTGGTTGCAATTTTTCGAAACGGCACCGGTCGATCAGAAATTTCAGAAAGCAATTCAGCCTCACGCGGGGCCAAGGTTTTCGAGCTGCTACCCACGTTGCTTCCAAATGGCAAAACCAAAAATTTGCCATGCATCGACCCACCCATAGTATCAGCCAAATCAGCTTCTAACATGTCAATCACTTCAGGAAATCGCTCTGCAATTAATGCAATGGGAACAGCACGTTGCGGCCCCAATTCAATTTTTCCGTTGACCTCTATGCGCACCTCACTGTCACCACCAAGGCCGATGGTTTTAACATCAATGGCGCTCACCATGGTACGCCAGCCGCCAACCTCTGCGCCATGTTCTGCAATCTTCGGTCGACCTTCAATTAACAACCCAACATCAGTTGTTGTGCCGCCCATATCCGACATGATGAATTGATCTTTGCCCGAAATCCATTGCGCGCCAATCAAGCTTGCTGCAGGCCCCGAAAGCACGGTTTCAATAGGGCGTAAAGCCGCCAAATCTGCCCCCACCAAACTGCCATCGCCACGCACCAACATCAGTGGGCAATTGAGATCATGGGCCTTCATGCTGGTCTTCACGGCTTTCACTAAATCTGAAATGCGTGAAATCAATCGTGCATTCAAAACCGCAGTTTGTGCGCGGCGTGGTGCATCGAGGGCTGAGGCCAACTGCGTTGATAGCGTTATGGGAAGATGTGTATGTTCAAACGCCAACGCACCAATGGCGATCTCATGGGCCGGATTACGCACAGCAAACGCCGATGCAACAGCAATGGCTGAAACTTGCGATGCGTTTTTTTTCAGCCAAGAAACCAGTGTTGCGGTGTCTAGCGGTTCTGTTTCATTGCCATTGTGATCATGGCCACCTTTCATCTGCAATATGGGCATATTGGGAAACGATTTTAAAAGCCCCGTGCGCTCCACCATTTTTTGGTCAAAGCCTGCCAGAACGAGACCAACAGCGCTACCATGGCCCTCAACCACAGCGTTGGTGGCCAAGGTGGTGGACACTGAAACCATGCCCACGGCCTTGGCATCAAATTCTGACAGTTTTGAAATGGCAGAAGCCATTGCTTCTGAAACACCAATCGCCAAATTGCCCTTGGTGGTGATGGCCTTGGCGGTTGCTAAAATAACATGGCGCTGCGCGTCAATAACCACAGCGTCTGTGAAGGTGCCGCCCGTATCAATGCCAATTAAAAGCTGTGAAGTGTTCATGCCCTGCGTCAAGCAAGGTTCACAGCCAAACGCAAGAGGTTTCAACCATCTTTCAAGCGGCTTAAATTATTTTTGATTTCAGAAATTGAACCCACCACACCTGCCTTGTCTGCGCGCAGTTTCAACAGTTGGAATTTCGCATTAAGCCGCGGGCCCTGAAATTCGGGCTGCGACACATCGGCCATCACAGCCAAAAGATGTTTGGCTTCCGCCATCGCCCGATCAATTTCCTCGATTGAATGTTGCAGCCCAGAAAGCGCGCGCTCATGCGAACGACGCAACAATCCAATCTGCCAAATGGGGCTGCTCTCTTCGTTCACAATCGCGCGCTGCGCTGCCTCCGATGCGAGCCTTTCATGTTCAAAACGCCGTGGATCAATAACCCCCAGCTTCATGGAAAAGCTCACCTGCCCGGTTACGCCCTGGCTTTCTTGTGCCGCAAAAATCGGCGCATCACTCAGATAATGCGTATAGCCCAGTTTGGCTGCAACATCCACGTTGTCTGCGGTGCGCGTCTGGCCTTCAATGTCATAGAGATCCTTCTGCGCTTTCATCAACTCTACTTCAAGTTGGCTTGCTGCCTTTTTGCTATAGTTTCTTTCGTCATAACGCCTGTCTGATTGAGATCGCGCAGCCAAACCATCCGCATGAAGTTGGTCAACCAACATCAGCAATCCCGTAGCCTTTTCGTGATTGATTGCACCAGATTGCATGGCAGATTTAATGTTCTGCCGAAGCTTCGTCATATCCATGCGTTCGGCGTCAACGGCATCAGCCTTCGAGCGATAACCAGCTGCAGTTAGATTTTGTGGTGACGTGAAGACCAATTTTTGAAGTGCTGTTTCAGCCATATATTTACGACACTCGGCCTCGGCTTTTGCTTCACCTAATGACGCTTTCCTGAACCCAGAATAATTTAAGCCAATCGTCGCATCAGCCCTGCCGTGGGCATCGACACTTCCCTCCACGGTAGGGGAACGCAAAATGCTGCTGTCTGCCAAAGCCTTTTCGCGCAAGCTGGTGCACCATTCTGATTTTTTTTCGGTCTGCAGCAGAGGTGTGACATCAGACGCAGGTTTTACTTTTATATCAGACGCATCAGCAATTTGAACTGAAGGTTTCAGCGGCACCAATTGTTCTTTAATGTTGCTTGCAACAGTTTTAATTTTATCAACACCCGCCGTGGCCGCCGTTTGAATGTTGTCCATGCCATCTGAAATGTTGCCACGCAATTTTTCGCCAAGTGAATTGCCGGGCTCCATCAACGATGAACCCGTGGCGCAACCTGCCATGCCCAGCACGCAATATAGTATCAACGCGCGCATTGAGCGACTAGAAGAAATAGAGGGGCGGTCTATTTGCATGGATAATCTCTTTTGTTGCACCAATAGGGTCAGTCAGACGGGCTTCAACAAAGAAGCCGCGAATTTGTTTGCCAAAAAATGGGTGGATGCCTTCAACTTCACCAGGCACGCGATCACCCACCGTGCCGGTTTTCCAACAGAAAACCATCGTGAAACGGCATGAATAAAGATCAGAACCTTTGGAAAATTGTGCTTGGTTTGCATAAGGCACAAACAACACGTTGATTGGTGTGTCAGAAGCGCGCCCCAGTGCCGAGGCCTGCATTTTGGCGATTTGCTTTTCAATTGTCACCCGCGAGTTTTCAAGATCATGCGTGTTGGACAAAGCCGCCAGATAATCACCATTGGCGCCATCAAAAGCGGCACGCGCATCCACCGATTGTTTGGTTAGCAACAGCAAATCTGATGTTGACGCAGTGACACTTGCCATCGGGCCGCTTTGTGAAAGCTGTTCGCGCAAAGAGTGCAGCATTGTGATCGATTGCCGCAAGGTTTCTTTTTCATTGTCCAATTGATCAAGCTGCGTTTGAATCCCGGCCATGCGTTGGCCTGTTTCCAAAAGCCCCATGGTACCTGATTGGAAAACCCGTTTTTCGATGAGATGTTTTGAATAAAGCTTTTCCAAATCTTGTTCCATGCCACCTTTGGCAAGTTGCTGGTCAAAGCTGGAATTCACACGGTGCGTGCGTTTGAGGGTGCGATTGATCACATTTATCTGGCGCTTGCGATCAACAATTTCTCTGGCAATTGTGTCTGAGGCAAAGTTCACCAAAATTTTGGCATTATCGCGAGCGCGCTGGGCGGCATCAGCCTTCAATGCAGCATCGGTCAACCGTTGCGAATTCAGATTCAACGCAACTTTCAAATCTGAAATATCGCGGGCCACTTTATCAACAGTGGGGCGGCCGGTGGCCAATGTAAGCGGCGCAGCCCACCCCGAAGAGGTGAGGAAAAAACCAATCATCACACCATAGAATGTGAAGGACACAAACAACACGCCCAACAAAATAAACGCCATGCGCTTATAGGCGGTGGATACAAGCTGCATGCCCAAGTTTGAGAGCCTGATTAAAACGGGAACCTTGGGTGCTGCTGGTACTTCCGCCAGCTTTTCAGTTTCTTCAGCAATCTTAATTTTATCGTGACGAAGTTTACTGGCATCAAGCCCCAAAACACGCGCCAACTGTTGAGCCCGAACGGGTGCCGCAATCACACGGGCGACACCGGGCACACGCAAGTAAGATCCAACATCAGAAAGCGTGGTGACAACGACCAGTTTCACCGAATAGCCAAGATCAGCAAATAACGGCAAGATCAGCTTATTGGCCAAGCTTTCATCGCGTTGATCAACAATAACGATATCCAGCTGTTTGGTGCGCGCAAGGGCAAGCGCAGCCGAAACCTCTTGGGCATAGCTAATGTCAATCGTGCCGATATGTGGCGAAACCAGATCGCAAATCTCGTCTGCGTTCTGGCCCAAATAAAGAATTTTCGGATTGGTTATCGCTTGTGGCGGTGCGGCCGTGCGCGGCGCAATTTTAACCATCAGCCACCGCCCGCTTTTGCTGGGATGGCAACGACAGGTTTTTTCTTAGGCGCCGCTCCGCCCCGTGTTTCCCATGAGGTCGTTCCCAAAGTCACGATGGCGAGTGGTGTGAGACACACATACATGCACGGAAAAACGAAGGCCATGGCAAGGAACCAAATGCCATTGGTGCGCCCTTCAGGCGGAAGCTTATGTTTGTTAAATTCATAGGCAACAGCGAAGACTGAAACAATCACCGCATGAAGGATCATGGGGATTACAAATCCAAGGCGTACAATATGCACAACCAAAGTTACCGGATAGAACAGCAGCAAGAGCTGCATTGAGCAATAATGAACCAGCACCATGGGGTGAAACCGTGTGAGAAACGGCATGGCTGTTAAAAAATCAACAATGTTGGAACGGCGCCAGCGCAACTGTTGGCTGATATAGCCAGCCATTTTGGGCGGCGCCTTGGTAAAGCAACGTGCATGAAAGCACAGCCTTGTTTTATAGCCACGTTCAACAAGTTTGCGGGTAAGGAACCTGTCCTCACCATATTTTACGTCATCGCCCAAAAATGTGCGGCGCTCTACATCATGGTCAACGGCCAAAAGTGCTGAACGCTTATAAAGCGTTAAGCAGCCCGAAAGACACATCACATGGCTGAAGGCGTTCTCAAGATTTTTAAGGAAGTGGTAACCAACCCAATATTTTACTGTCTGCATGCGCGTCAGCCAAGTTTCATTGGCATTGACCACAAACACACAGCCGCCCACCCCATCAGCACCTGTGGTATACATATGGCGCACCAAAACCCGCACCACATTTGTGTCTACAATCACATCTGAATCAACCGACATGATCAAATCTGAATAGGTTACCAGCACCGCATCTTTGATGCCTAAACGCTTGCCAACATTCTTGGCGTTGCGGCGCACAACCATCCACGGATATTTTTCGGCGATCTGCAAAAGATAGTCATATGTGCCATCGGTGGAAACGTCGTCGACGAAAACAACCTTTAATTTCTCACGTGGATAGTCCAAAGCATTAAATGCATCAGCGGTTTTGAGAATGGTTTCGCCTTCGTTGTAAACCGGAACGATAATGGCAACAGTGGGCCAAACGGGCGGGTCTATGTCATAGTTTGCGAGCGTGCGACCATCGGCAACGCGAAGCGCGCTACCAAATATATAGCGATTGGTGAAAACAACCAACACCAACAACGCAAATAACCACTCGATATAAACTAACCCCAGCATACTCACACACAAACATGGCCCCGCCCCGGAGCTTTACGGGTTTGTTCTAGCTGGCATTGCTTGCACAACGGTTAAGAGAACCTGATTGTATTCGGTTGAATTTGATTGAGCAGGAATCCATTTGTTAAGCTTGCCACGGTTTTAACCACATGTTTTCACAACTCTTTCAAAACCTAAAGCTTAATCGGGTTGCATAACAAAAACCCTGGGGAGGGGACAACGTGAGCAACCAAGCAATAACCGCGGCCAAGGCACAGCCGTTTTCAAATTCCGCTGCCAATGCCATTCGATTGGTCACAGACGAACCATGTGGCTTTCCTGATGCCGCAACCGCCCGCGTGGCTGTTATTGGTTTGGGCTATGTGGGCCTGCCCCTGATTTTAGGGTTCTCCAAAAATTCGCGTTCAATCGGCTTTGACATCAACGCCAAAAAAATTGAAGAATATAAACAGGGCATTGATTTTACCGGTGAAGTTACAGCCGCAGATTTGCGCGCCGCTGATGCAGAATTCACCACAGATGTAAAAGCTCTGAAAAATGCAGATGTGATCATTGTATGCGTGCCAACGCCAGTGAACAGCCACAATCGGCCAGATTATGGCCCGCTGTTAGCGGCATCACGCTCTATCGGCATGAACATGAAGCGCGGTGCCGTTGTGGTGTTTGAATCAACGGTCGATCCTGGCACAACTGAAGAGCGTTGTTTGCCAATTATTGAACAAGCCTCGGGCATGAAGGTTGAGATTGATTTTAACCTGGGCTATTCCCCTGAACGCATTAACCCCGCTGATCACACACGCAAATTGCCAGACATCAAAAAAATCGTGTCGGGATCAACGCCTGCCTGTGCAGATTTTATGGAAGCACTTTATTCACGCGTGGTGAACGCTGGCCTTTATAAAGCCACGTCCATCCGTGTGGCCGAAGCTGCAAAGATTTTGGAAAACACGCAGCGTGATGTGAACATTGCGCTGATGAACCAAATGATGATGTTGTTTGACAAAATGGGGATCCGCTCCACTGATGTGATTGCAGCAGCAGGTTCAAAATGGAACTTTCATCACTATCGCCCAGGTCTGGTTGGCGGTCATTGCATTGCCGTTGATCCTTATTATTTGGTAGATGCTGGTCGTCGCCACGGCTTGGCCATGGAACTTGTTTCAGCTGCCCGCGCTGTTAACGAACAAACCTCGCTTTATCTGGTTGAAAAAGTCGAAGAGCTGATGCCAAAAAACCGACATGGATTGCAAAACGCCAAGGTATTGGTGTTAGGCCGGGCATTTAAAGAAGATTGTCCTGATACGCGAAACTCCAAGGCCTATCCGATGATGGATGCTTTGTGGAACCGTGGTGCGGAAGTTTACAACTTCGATCCCATTGCCTTTGATGATCATTTTGAAGGTGGGCGCGGCGTTAACATCATCCAAGATTTTGCCGAAGCTGGCCCCTATGATGCCATCATTGTCACCTTGGCGCATAAAGTGTTCCGCGAACAGTTTGATGCAAGCACGTTGAAATCACTTACAAATAAACACGCACCGTTCATTGACATGCGGGGCAATTTCGAGAATGATGAAACCAGAGATTGGTTTAATTATTGGCGGCCATAATACGAATACGGACGGCGACAGGAGCAGCGGAATTGCCAAAAGCAGTTCCGCTGTTTTTTTTATTTTTTTCTCCCCTTTTGAATCATCCAATTGCAGCAATCAATCGTAACTACGTTCGTTGCAATAAACCAATTCATTCATGGAGAAATTGATGAAAATCACCCATTTCAACGGTGTCAAACACATCGCTTTAGACCGCCGCAAGTTTTTGGGCCTTGCCTCAGGTTTGATCGCTGCTGGCCTTCTTCCCAAAAACGTCATGGCATTGGCGGCACCCTATAGCTTCAAGCAAGGCGCTTATGACGTTTCAGTTGTCAGCGACGGCGTATTAATGCTGCCTTTAGCGTTGTTCGACAGCGCAGGAAATCCTGAACTGCTCAAAACACTGATGGGCGCCATGGTACAGGGCGACAATGTTCAATTTGAAGCAAGCCCACTTTTGCTGAAATCTGCCACGGATGTAATCTTGATTGATACCGGTGCAGGCCAAGGCTATCAGCCCACCGCAGGCAAAATTGCTGATAGCTTGAAAGCAGCAGGAACTGATCCCTCTGCCATCACCAAAGTAATCTTCACCCATGGTCACCCAGATCATTTGTGGGGCGTTACTGCCAATGGCAAATCTCCCTACACCAATGCCAGCTTTCACATGGCTGAAACAGAATATAACTTCTGGGCAGCACCCGATTTGGCCAGCAAAATGCCAAAAGAAATGGAGCAAATGGTCAACGGAACTGCGGCACAACTGGCCGCAATTAAAGACAAGATCAATCTGTTCAAAACCGGTGTGGAAGTTTTGCCCGGCATCAATGTGCTCGACACAGCTGGCCACACACCAGGCCATGTGTCTTTTGAACTGGCAGGCGGCTATGGATTGATTGTGTTGGGAGATTTGTTCCCTAATCCAAAAGTATATTACGCCCATCCAGAGTGGAAGTTTGCATTTGATGCAGACCATGATCTGGCAACCAGCGCACGCAAGCGTATTCTTGATATGGCATCCGCCGGCAAGAAAAAGCTGCTGGGTTATCACTGGCCCTACCCCGGCGTGGGCATGGCCGAAGCCAAAGATGGCGCCTTTATCTACGTTCCAAACGCCTAATCTTTCGTTTTAAATTATGCACCGGCAGGGCGAAAGCCTTGCCGTTTTTGTTTGCACTACCAATCACTTTTGCGTGTTTTCGGTTGCGTTTTTATCATTCCTTAAGTGAAGCCATGATTTCTAACGGGTCATGGAACAACCGCCCACAATTCGCCGTGCTGAACTTATCGCCGCATTAAGCCATGCGCTGGATTTAACCGAAGGCCAACCGCGCGGGCATTGCATCCGCGTCTGCTGGCTTGGAATGCAGATCGGCATCGGCCTTAATCTTTCAACCGAAGAACTGGTTCAACTTTATTACGCGCTGCTGTTGAAAGACCTTGGCTGTTCAAGCAATGCCGCGCGCATCTGCCAACTCTATTTAACTGATGATCACAAATTCAAAGCCGATTTCAAACGCATTGATGGTTCACTGTCGCAAGCCTTGCGGTTTGTGATCAGCCACACGGGCCTTGAAAGCAGCATGGCAGAACGTTTTCGCGCAGTAGTCAATATCATGCGCAACGGCGGTCAAATTTCGCGTGAATTGATTGAGGCGCGTTGCCATCGTGGTGCCGATATTGCCCGCCAAATGAATTTTGGTGAAGACGTGGCCGAAGCTATCCAAAATCTTGATGAACATTGGGATGGTTCTGGAAAACCCGTCGGGCTTCACGGCCGCGCCATTCCGCTGGCGTCGCAAATTGCATTGCTGGCCCAAGTGGCCGATGTTTTTTATATGATTTCAGGGCGAGAAGCCGCCACGCAAGAAATTGAAAGTCGTTCCGGCACATGGTTTGACCCCAAGCTCGTTGAGATGTTCATGTCTCTCGCCGAATGGGACGAAGTTTGGGAAACCCTCAGCAGCCCAAGCCTTGCCGACAAAGTCTTGGCGCTGGAGCCTGAAGAACACACGCAATTGGCTGATGATGATTATTTGGACAGCGTATCCAAAGGCTTTGCGATGGTGGTGGATTCTAAAAGCCCATTCACCGCTGGCCACAGCGAACGCGTGGCGGTCTATACAGATTTGATTGCAGAAAACTTGGGCTTTGATGCAGGCCACCGCCGTTGGTTGCGCCGCGCCGCCTTGCTGCACGATATTGGCAAACTGGCCATCAGCAATACCATTCTGGATAAGCCTTCAAAGTTGAATGATGTTGAATATGCTCAAATCAAAACCCATTCAAAACTTTCGGCAGAAATTCTTTCTGGCATTCCCGCTTTTCACAATATTGTAGCCGTGGCCGGCGGCCACCATGAAAGGTTGGATGGCAAAGGCTATCCATTCGGTTTAACTGAATCGCAAATCAATTTAGAAACCCGCATCGTCACAGTGGCCGATGTGTTTGACGCATTAACCGCAGACAGACCTTATCGCAAAGCCATGGGCATCGATGAAGCCTTGCGCATCATGGCAAAAGAAGTCGGCACCGCATTCGACCCCACTTGCCTCAACGCACTCGTCGCAGCCCTAGATCAAACCAAAATCGCCGCGGCTTAACCGAAGCGATAGCTTGAAGCGGTGATCTGGCCGAACACTTTTTCATCGTGATAAACGCGTATGGCCGGTTCGCCCCACGCCGCACCCACAGCCGCCATCAGCGGAATAAGATGATCTTCTTGTGGGTGGCAAGCGCGCGCCGACGGGGCCTTTTCCCAATCCAACAAAAGCGCTTCGCGCTTTTCAGGCGTGGCCATCAAAGCCGCATTCAGCCAAGCATCAAACTGCGCCGACGGCACTTTTCCTTGAGGGCCAAAGCCGCGCATGTTGTGATAAGAAAGCCCCGAACCCACAATCAAAATGCCTTCATCGCGCAACGGCGCCAGCGCTTTGCCCAAGGCAATATGTTGGGCCGGATCATAAGTGTGCCGAATGGCAACTTGCAGCAAAGGCACATCAGCTTTTGGATACATCACTTGCATCGGCGCAAACACGCCATGGTCGTAACCGCGTGTGGCATCGAGATGCGTGGGCAAACCTGCCACTTTCAATAATTCTTCAACCCGCTTGGCCAAGGCTGGCGCACCCGGCGATGAATATTTAATTTCATAGGTGAAAGCCGGAAAGCCACCATAATCATAAACCATTGGCTGATGGGCTGAAGCCATCACCGCAAAATCATCTTCCTCCCAATGACCAGAGATCATCAAAATAGCCTTGGGTGTTGTGCCAATTTCAGCAGGCATGGCCGCAAGCGATTTTTCCAAAGGCGCCATCCCTGCCCGCATCTCCG
>JANXRO010000320.1 GCA_025356765.1 Hyphomicrobiales bacterium
GATGCTGCGCGGATGGTTTCCAGTTCTTGGGCAATCGCATTCAAATGGCTGGACATGAAAAACTCCCTCGGCGTTGGTATGGAACGCTTAAGGCTTGGGTGCAATCCGTGAAAAATGCTCAACTATCGGGGCTTCAACGCAATCGCCTTGGGGCCACGGCTTGTGCTGTCAGTGGGTCTTCTGGCCAGAATTGCTTGGGATAACGCCCGCGCAAATCTTTCCTCACATCGGGATACCCATTCACCCAGAATGTTTCGAGCGATTGCGTGATGGCCACGGGCTTGCCGCCGGGAGACAACAATTCAATTTTCAAGCGTGCACGACCATCAGCAATTTGCGGCGCTGAATTCATGCCAAACATTTCCTGCAAACGCACCCGCAATACGGGATCACCCTCCACGTCATAATCAATTTTATAATGCCCACCGCCCGGAACTTCCATGCGTGAAGGAGCCAGTTTTTCAAGCCGCGATGAAAGCTCAGGCGCAACCAGTCCGCGCAGAATGGCAAGTATATCCAGTCGCTCTAAATGCGCCTTGCGGCTGATGCCGGAAAGATAAGGTAACAGCCAATTTTGCAACGTTTCTTTCAACGTGTCATCCGATAAATCGGGCCAGCCTGCATCTGGCATGACGCGATGGAGAAAATTGATCCGTGCACGGAACATGTGTGCAGCGTCATTCCACGGCAGGCATGAAAGACCCATAGCCGCAACACCCTGCACCATTGCAAGGCCAATCTTATCGGGGGAGAGATTGCTGAGCGGCTTTTCAGAAAGCACCAAGGCGCCGATGCTGGTAATGGTTGCGGCACTCACGCTGCTGGTTTTGTTGTCCCAAAACACCGAAGCCTTGGTTTTGATATTTTCTGAAAAATATTGAGAAAGATCTGCTTCTGAAAGCTCGCCCGCCAATTGCACTTTTGCATCAGCTTGCCCGCCGTCTAGCGTGGCAATGGCAATGAAATCTGCCTTGGCCAATCCATCATGCGGGGGCACAATTGCACCCGCACCATTGGCCAAGCGAAAACGGCCCACTTCTCCACGGCCAAGGGCACCGCGCCTTTGGGCAATGCGATCAGGATAGGCAAAGCCCAACAATACGCCCGCACTTAAATCGGTTGTATCCGCTGATAAATTTGCCAGAGAAATAATCTGCTTTTGGGTTTGCTTGATACGATCACGCGCCGCACCACGAAGATATAGAAGCCGCTGTTCAACATCAATCGGCGCATCACGCGGCAAGCCATCACGTTCGGAAAGAAGCGCCGCAAGTTCAGCCGCACGCGTGCCCGAGCCTAAATTATTTGCCGCAATCACCATATGTGCAAGGCGCGGATGTAACGGCAATTTCGCCATGGCTTTGCCATGTGGCGTAATCGCGAAGCGGTCATCTATTGCGCCCAATTCATGCAACAGTTCTTGTGCTTGCGAAAACGCCCCGGCGGGCGGCGCTTCAACCCAAGGTAAACCTTCACGCGATGAAACACCCCAATTGGCCATTTCTAAAACCAGCGATGATAAATCAGCCACGCGAATTTCAGGTTCATCATGCGGCTTCAGGTTGCGCATTTCTTCTTCTGGCCACAGCCTATAACAAAAGCCGGGGCCAAGTCGGCCAGCGCGGCCCTTGCGCTGTTCGGCAGATGCAGCAGAAACACGGATGGTTTCAAGGGCTGTCATGCCTGATGCGGGATTAAATTTGGGCGCGCGTTTAAAGCCACAATCCACCACCGCCTCAATGCCATCAATGGTGAGAGATGTTTCAGCAATCGTGGTAGCTAGAACAATTTTGCGGGTGCCTTGAGGGGAAGGTTTAATCGCCTGATCTTGTTCAGCCAAAGCCATGGCCCCATAAAGCGGGCGAATATGGGTGTTGGGGCCAAGGCCAGCTTTTTCTAATTCTGATGCAACGCGGCGAATTTCACCTTCGCCGGGCAGGAACACCAAAAGGCTGCCCTTCACATTTTGAGCCACGCGCAAGCAGGCTTTGGCCACATCTGAAACGATGGATTGGCGCGATGCCTTTTCAAGATAGCGCGTTTCAACCGGAAACATCCGACCCTTGGTGGAAATATCAGGTGCGTCACCCAACTTGGCTTTCAGTGTTTCAACATCCAATGTGGCTGACATAACCAAAATTTTTAAATCGGGTCGCAAACCCGCTTGCACATCCAAACACAAGGCCAGTGCCAAATCTCCATCCAAGCTGCGTTCGTGAAATTCATCGAAAATCACTAAGGCTGTGTCTGATAATTCAGGATCATTCTGCAAACGCCGTGTGAGAATGCCTTCGGTGACAACTTCAATGCGCGTGGACTTGGAAATTTTCCGTTCAAGCCGAACTTGATAACCAAC
>JANXRO010000346.1 GCA_025356765.1 Hyphomicrobiales bacterium
CCTGCACATGCATGAAGCGGTTTTCAAAGATGGTTTCACGGATATGGCTTTTGCCTTTGGCCATCGTCATCAACCCCATGAATTGGGCCTGCAAATCGGTGGGGAAGCCGGGGTATGGATCGGTGGTGATATCAACCGGCAAAATGCCTGAGCCATTGCGCCTTACGCGCATGCCTGCACTGGTGTTGGTGACATCCACCCCAGCGCGGCGCAAAGTGAGGATGACGTCTTCCAGCGTATCAGCGCGGGCGCCCCGCAGCGTAACATCACCACCAGCCATGCCCGCCACCATGGCATAGGTTCCGGCCTCGATACGGTCTGCCACCACCGTGTGTTCACAGCCACGCAGCGATGTGACGCCGGTGATTTTCATATGGCGTGTGCCGATGCCGTCAATTTTGGCCCCCATTTTAACAAGGCATTGGGCGACATCGGTGATCTCTGGTTCCATGGCGGCGTTTTCAATTTCCGTATCACCATGGGCCAACACGGCGGCCATCACGGCGGCATGGGTTGCACCCACAGACACTTTGGCGAAACTGATGTGGCCGCCCTTCAGGCCCTTCTTGGCTTTGGCAATTACATAGCCTTGCTCAATCACACATTCAGCGCCCAGCTTTTCCAGCGCCTGCAAATGCATATCCACGGGCCTTGTGCCAATGGCGCAGCCGCCGGGCAGCGAAACCTTGGCTTCGCCCATGCGCGCCACCAGGGGGCCCAAGACCCAGAATGAGGCACGCATTTTGGAGACGAGGTCATAAGGGGCCGTTGTATCAACAATGGTCTTGGCGGAAATTTTCAAGGTTTCTCCCGCATGGTCACTTTGGCCGATGCGCTTGCCGGCGGTGGTGATATCCACGCCGTGGTTTTGCAGAATGCGTTGCAGGCGCAGCGCATCCACCAGGCGGGGCACGTTATGCAGCGTTACCGTTTCGGGGGTGAGCAAGGGCACGATCATCAAAGGCAAGGCCGCGTTTTTGGCACCGGAAATGGCGATGGTGCCAGAAAGCGTGTTGCCACCGCGAATGCGGATACGATCCATAGGATACCTCTTTTGGGCAGCCTAGGTGCTGCCTCTCGTCAGAATTGCAATGATGGGCTGGTTACATAGAGCTTAAACCGCCCAAATCAAATGCGATTTTTGCAGAGGCGAAATGGCTTTCTTGAGGCGGAGGGGGAATCAATAAGGACGATGTGGGGAAGCAGGTTGAACAGTGAGGCAAACTGTAGTATGATTTATTCATACTTATGATTGGAACACAGGCAATGTCACAAATTGAAAAACGCACCATCAGCTTGCCGCATGAACATGCGGCCTTTGTCGATGCCAAAGTTTCATCAGGCGATTATGCTTCGGTGAGTGAAGTGGTTCGCGCCGGTTTGCGGGCCTTGCAAGAGCGTGATGAAGCCGTTGAGCGTTGGCTGCGTGAAGAGGTTGCCCCAACCCATGACCGCATGAAGGCTGATCCAACGCGAGCGATTTCTGGCGCAACCCTGTTTGGCAAACTGCGTAAACGAGCCGCTGCGAGAGCCAAAAATTAACATGAACCGGCGTGAGGTCGTTTACTCACCGGAAGTGGAGGATGATCTCACCCAATTGTTCGATTACATCGCCGGGTGGTCGAATGACCAGACTGCGCTCAATTACATTTCCAGAATTGAAGCGTTTTGTGATGGCCTTGATCTGGCCTCTGAACGCGGAACTTTACGCAATGATATTCGCGCAGGTCTACGCATTGTTGGCTTTGAATGAAGAGGGGTTGTTGCGTTCACAGTTGAAGAACATCGCGTTGTGATTTTGAGATTCTTTTCTGGTCGTCAGAATTGGGAGGCGGTGGAATGGTCGTTAAATGCACTGGCATTGTAACTCCAATGCTGGGGCAATGCCTTTGCTTGAGTTAAATGCACTGCCACCGTAATCTGCGGTGTAAGTAATGGAAGTAGGTAGATGTTTTCTCAAAAATTATCCCAACTGAAGAAGAGTGACATCGAAAAGCTTTTAGGCTCACGCGAAAACGATGAACTTGAGTTCAAACAAACGCTTGCAACGCGCAGCGGCAATCCTGACCCTTGGATGGAGGGACAGAAAGAAATTGGGAAACATGCCAAGTCCGATCTAACCAAGGAAGTTGTAGCATTTGCAAACTCAGCAGAGGGCGTGCTTGTACTTGGCATTGGAGAAGATGAACGCAACTGTGCGGCGAGTTTTCATTTGTTGCCAGATTGTCAGGTGCTGGCCGACCGTTTGGGGCAAAGCATCCTGTCCTCAGTAGATCCAAAACTAGAGCAATTAGAGTGTGAAGGTGTTGAGTTTGAAGCTAAGAGCGGTGTGGTCGTCATTCGTGTTGGCGCATCCGGAGCAGCGCCACATCGCGATAGGGACTCGAAGGAGGCATATTCGCGCACTGGAGACAAATCGGAACCAATGGGGATGCGACAAATCCAAGACATGGCGCTGGATCGTTGGCGAGGCCGAGCTGAGGTCGAAATGGAGTTGAGTTCTAGGACGTTAGAATTTGAGCGCAATGTTAAGTTCGACAGAAATCTTGGCCTTAGTGCACCAGAAGAAGTTTTCCTATGGTGTGGGGGGTGGCGAGCCACTTCATTTCCGCTCGAGAAAGTTTTTCGCAAAGACATCGCGACAAGGCAAGCATTTCGACTGCCTGACGCCAATCTTCAATTGACATTCGGTGACGGCCGAAGGTCGACGCTACATACGCCAGAACTCTTGAATTGGAGACCAATGTTGCGTGGCATTATATGCGAAGCAACCAATCCCAACTGGCCAGAGTGGCAAAAGCGAACAATCGAAGCGAATGGGATGATGGAAATAAAGGTGAGTGCCGCTGAGCATCTTCGATCAACAGAAAGATTGTTGCATGTGAATTCCGTTTTTGTGTCCTTTGCGCAGCTTTTAGTGATGACAGAGGTTTTTCGGCAATTGCTCGACAGACCGCGGATGGAATTTGCTTTTGAGTTCGAATGGATAGTTCCAAATTTGCTCAATCTGGTCATGCCAAGTAGCCAGGGCTACCTTGAGCGCCTCAAGGCACACACGGAAAGAAACCGACTTAGAAATATCTCAATGGTGGGAGACACTGGAGTTGCAGATGTATGGATTGAACTCCAACGTGAGTTTTTTCAATCTTTTGGTCGGTCTGTAGGAAATGTGTACCCAATAGATTTTGATATTGCTGTTCGAGCGGTGCTGGAAACAGTTCGCGCAATGTAGTCTCAGCCTGACAATCGTACCAACTTTAACCTCACCGTAAGTTACCCAGATTTCGGCGACAGTGCATTTAACTCTGAACTCTTATTCCCATGGTTGCCACTGGTCCCTCACCTATCCCATCACTTCGTGACGGGCCCCTTTCCTCTCCCGCTGCGCGGGCGAGGACAAGGGTTCACCCCTGCTTCCGCTTCACCAATTCCGCGCGGTAGGGGCTTGCGGGATATGTGCCTAATAATCTGACATAGGATGTGAAGAAGGCCAATTCTTCCAAAGCCAATTTCAAGGGCCTATCGTCAGGATGGCCTTCAACATCAGCATAAAATTGAGTGGCTGAAAATTGGCCTTCAATTTGATAGGATTCAAGCTTGGTCATGTTCACGCCATTGGTGGCAAAGCCGCCCATGGCTTTATAAAGGGCGGCCGGAACGTTGCGCACACGAAACACCAGGCTTGTCATGTTTGGGCCATTGCCGGATTTTACCGTGTGGTGCTTTTTTGACAGAATGACAAAGCGCGTGGTGTTGTGGGTTTCATCTTCAATGTTTTGAAGGGCCACTTCCAAACCATAAATTTCGGCGGCCAGTTTTGTGGCAATGGCGGCACTGGTTTTATCTTTGCTTTCTGAAAGCTCACGCGCAGCGCCTGCTGTATCAGCCGCCACGATTGGTTTTAATTTATTGGCCTTGATCACCTTGCGGCATTGGCCCAACGCATGAACATGGCTGTGAACGGTTTTAATGTCGCCAAGCTTGGCACCGGGCACCAGCAGCAGATGAAATTCAATGCGCAGAAAATGTTCACCCACAATTGACAAGCCAGAATCGGGCAGCAAATGATGCACATCAGCCACGCGGCCAGCCGTGGTGTTTTCAATGGCGATCATAGCCAGATCAGCCTTGCCATCTTTTACGGCTTGAAACGCATCTTCAAATGTGTGGCAAGGCAAAGGCTCATAATCGGGCTTGGCTTCAAGGCAGGCAATGTGTGAATTGGCCCCTGGTTCACCCTGATAAGCAATTTTCGGTTTCATCATTCAAGCCTTCAACTTTTAAGCTTTTAACAGGCGGCGGGCCGCCTCTAAATTCTGAGGCGTATCAACACTTAAAGGAGCCGTGTCAACCTTCACCACTGCAAGCCTAAACCCGTGATCAAGGGCTCTAAATTGCTCTAAACCTTGTTCAGCTTCGCGCTTGCTGGGATTTAAGCTTGCAAGGCTTTCTAGGCTTTCACGGCGATAAGCATAGGCTGCAATGTGTTGCCAAGCAGGCTTTGGCTGAATTGTGGTGGAAAAATCCCGCGCATAGGCCACTTCGCGTTCGCCTTCTAAGGGAGCCAATACTTTCACCTTGGTTTCATCATCTTCATCAAGGGGTGCGGCCAGCGTTGCCATTTCAACATCAGCATTGGTGAGGCCTGCGAGGCAGCGGCGCAGCGACAAAGCCTCAATTGTTGGCAAATAACACGGCAAGCTCATCACAAAATCATAGCGGCGGGCAGGATCACGCAAGGCCAACACGGCGGCAATCTGGTCAATCTCAGCCACTGCATTGAAGGGCGATACCAATCCATCTCCGCCTGCGGCCTTAACAGCCTCAACAATTTGATTTTCTGCGGCGGCCACCAGAACATGGCCGATGTTGGCGCGCTCGGCTGCCCGCAACGTTTGCACAACGAGCGGGTGGCCGTTGATATCGGCCATTGGCCTTCCGGGAAGGGTTTTGCAGGCCATGCGCGCGGTGATGACGATGACAGTGTTTTGAAATTCAATCATGGGGTTGAAACTTCGATTCCAGTTTGATTCTATGGGGGCGCGGCAAATTGGCGTGGTTTCTTATAATTATTGCAGGGTGATTGTGAAACCACTAGTTTGCGGCCGGATTGTAATTTCTAGTGAGGACTGGCCTTTTCATGGTTCATATTGAGCGGAATAAGATTATAGGCGCTATTTTGGGCACCGGCCTTTTGGTATTTGCGCTCAAAATTGTGGACGATGGCTTGTTTCATGAAGAAAAGCCTGAAAAAGCGGGCTTTGCCATCGCTGTT
>JANXRO010000351.1 GCA_025356765.1 Hyphomicrobiales bacterium
CGGGCAAAGTGATTGCTTCAAGCCATGCCCGTTGGAAGATTGGCGATGATGTGGTGTTGGGTGGTTGGGGTGTTGGTGAAAGCCATCACGGTGGCTATGCCCAAGTGGCCCGCGTGAATGGTGATTGGTTGGTGCCCCTCAACAAGGGTTGGTCACCGCAGGACGCCATGGCCGTTGGCGTTGCGGGTTACACGTCCATGCTCTGTGTGATGGCGTTGGAAGAGCAGGGGGTTAAACCCCATCAAGGCGAAGTGTTGGTGACGGGGGCTGCCGGCGGCGTTGGCTCAGTTGCCATAACGCTTTTGGCGAAACTGGGCTATGAAGTTGCAGCTTCGACGAGGCGTATGGCTGAGGCTGATTTTCTAAAGTCTCTCGGGGCTACAACTGTTGTTGACGCGGCTGAGTTCAACACACTCGTTAAACCCTTGGCGAAAATCCGTTGGGCGGGGGCAATTGACTCTGTTGGTTCAACCACGTTGGCCAATGTGATTTCGCAAATCATTCCTGAGGGTGCGGTTGCCGCCTGTGGGCTGGCACAAGGCGTTGATCTGCCCACCACGGTGATGCCTTTCATCTTGCGCGGGGTGCGATTGATCGGTGTAAACTCTGTCACAACACCGCTGGCCCGCCGCCAAATGGCATGGGACAGGCTGGCGCGAGATTTGGATTTGGCCAAACTTCAAGCGTTAACAACAACTGTGAAACTTGCTGACGTGCCACAGGTTGCTGAGGATATTATAGCGGGCAAAACCCGTGGCCGCGTGGTGGTTGAAGTTTAAGCTGCGGCTTTTGAAATTACGCCGCACACATCGTCTACAATTTTGCGCACCATGCCTTCGTCTTGGCCTTCAGCCATCACGCGGATTAAGGGTTCTGTGCCCGATGGCCTGATGACCAAGCGGCCAGAATTGCCCAACATCACTTCAGCGTCTTTGATGGCAGATTTTACATGGGCATCATCCAAAGGCTTGCCGCCTTTGAATTTTACATTTTTCAAAACTTGCGGAAACGGCGTGAACAGGTTGCACACTTCGCTGACGGGTTTTCCTTGGCGCACAACTTCGGCCAACACTTGCAACGCTGCCAAAAGGCCATCGCCCGTTGTGGCATAATCCGACATAACAATATGGCCAGATTGTTCGCCACCAATGTTAAACCCATGTTGGCGCATGTGTTCCACCACATACCGATCACCCACTTTGGTGCGCGCCAAATTCAGGCCTTGGGAACCCATATAATGTTCCAGCCCCAAATTGCTCATCACGGTTGAAACCAAGCCGCCGCCTTTTAAAACGCCGCGTTTGGCCCATGATGTGGCAATCAAGGCCATGATCTGGTCGCCGTCAATCACCTTGCCATTTTCATCGGCAATGATCACGCGGTCTGCGTCGCCATCCAAGGCAATGCCAATATCAGCGCGGGTTTCGCGCACACGTTGGCACATGGTTTCAGGGTGGGTTGAACCACATTTGTCGTTGATGTTGGTGCCGTTTGGATCATCCCCAATGATGATCAATTCTGCGCCAAGCTCCCACAAGGCGGGTGGGGCCGTGCGATAAGCGGCACCATTGGCGGTGTCTATCACGATGCGCAAACCATCAAGCCCGGTTTCAGCAGTGTATGTGCGTTTGGCAAATTCAATATATCTGGCGCCAGCATCTTCGATGCGTTTGGCGCGGCCCACTTGATCTGATGGGGCCAGCTTCAACATCGAAGGATTATCAACCAATTCTTCGATCTGGATTTCTTTATCGTCTGTCAGCTTATAACCATCGGGCCCAAAAATTTTGATGCCGTTGTCATAATAGGGGTTGTGGGAGGCTGATATCATCACGCCCAAATCAGCGCGCATAGAACGGGTCAACATGGCCACGGCGGGGGTTGGTGCTGGGCCAAACAAAAACACATCCATGCCTGCCGATAGAAAGCCTGCGGTTAAGGCTTGCTCTATCATATAACCTGAAAGACGGGTGTCTTTGCCGATCACCACGCGGTGACGATGGCCGCCTCGGCGATGCAACTGGCCTGCTGCCATGCCAATTTTCATCACAATTTCTGGCGTCATGGCGCCTTCATTGGCTTTGCCGCGAACGCCGTCTGTGCCGAAATATTTGCGTGACATATTTGCAAGTCCCCTCAATTTTCATTCCCCGCGCGAGAAGCTATCTGACAAAGTTAAACAGCAGCTGAATGCGGGTCGAGCATTGCGTTAAAAACAGCCAAAGCATCAACTGTTTCTTGAACATCGTGAACGCGGAGTATATGCGCCCCTTGCATGGCAGCCTGCAAGGCCCCGGCAAGAGAACCTGCAACACGCTTGGCCGCCGTTTTCTCGCCCGTAATTGCGCCAATAAAGCCTTTGCGTGACAGGCCAATGAGCACACCAACGCCCAGCCCATGAAACAGGCTGAGTTGGCGCAGCAGTTCCAAGTTTTGTTTAAAGGTTTTACCAAACCCAATGCCGGGGTCGATGCAGATGTGTGACTTCGGAATTCCAGCTGTTTCGGCTTTGTTGATCAGCGCTGCCAAAGCGTCATAAACATCCAGCGCCACATCATTATATTTTGGTTGAAGCTGCATGGTGCGCGGTTCACCCTGCGCATGCATCAGAATGACAGGGGCATTGGCCTTGGCGATTGTTGCAGCGCTTGCGGGATCGTAGCCCAAGGCGGAAACGTCGTTGATTATTTTGGCACCGTGCAGCAAAGCCTCCTGCATCAAAATGGCTTTGCGTGTGTCGATTGAAACTGTGTGATTTTTGGCCAAGGCAGCAATCACCGGTATGATGCGGGCGCGTTCTTCATCGACATTTACAGGATCTGACCCCGGCCTTGTAGACTCTCCACCAATGTCCAAAATGGCGGCACCCTGTTCGGCCATGGCATGGCCTTGCGCAATGGCGGTTTCAGTTTGAAAGTTTACGCCACCATCAGAAAAACTATCAGGTGTAACATTTACAATGCCCATGATTTGGGTTTGCTCGAGTGCCACACTACCGAAAGCTGTGCGCTTGGCCGTAATGTTGGCAATGATGGGATTATCGCGCAGTTGTGCAAAAGTTTTTAGAGAGCGCTTGATTGTTTGTGCCTCGCGTTCAATCACCTCAACTTGCGCAAAGCCGATTTGCGCCATGCCACCCAAAGCGCCAGCAGAGCCGTTGGCAATGGCCAGCGATGCATCAGTGCCGAACAGAAGGCCAAAGGGGCGATAATAAATCACAATGCTGTTTCCATGCGCAACCTGTAAGACCATAAACAAATCGTCATCTCTGATTTCTCGGAGATGACGATTATTTTGTTAATCAAGGGATCGTGTCCCAAAATTTAGCTCTGGGTTTGCGGCTCCAACTTGCTCGAACGTTTGCCACTGGTGCGGGGCACAGAAGGGGGCTTACGTTCAGCCGTTGGTGGTGTTGAACCATCATCGCGCTTGATCTTTTTGCCTTCCACCACTTGGCGCACTTCTGCACCTGTGAGTGTTTCGAACTCTAACAAAGCTGCTGCAATATCATGCAGGCCTTTACGATATTTTGTCAGAATGCGTTTGGCTGTGTTTTCAGCATTTTGAATAAGCGTGCGCACTTCCAAATCAATCAGACGCGCAGTTTCTTCAGAAATGTTTTTGCTTTGCGTAACGCTGTGTCCCAGAAACACTTCTTGATCATTGCTGCCATAACGCACGCGGCCAAGCTTTTCGCTCATGCCCCATTGGGTTACCATCTGGCGGGCAAGTTCGGTTGCCTGCTGAATGTCGCCTGAAGCGCCAGTGGTTACGTTTTTGTTGCCGCCCAAAATCAATTCCGCTTCGCGGCCACCAAACGACATGGCAAGACGAGATTCACACCATTCACGGCTGTGGCTGTGGCGATCACCCTCGGGAAGATAGAAGGTAACACCCAAGGCGCGGCCGCGTGGAATGATCGTCACTTTGTGCAACGGATCACCTTTCACGAACAAGCCAACAAGGGCATGGCCTGCTTCATGGTAGGCGGTATTTTTCAATTCTTCCTTGTTCATCACGAGTGACCGGCGTTCAGCGCCCATCATCACTTTGTCTTTGGCATCTTCAAAATCAGCCTGTGTGACCATGCGCTTGTTGCGGCGTGCAGCCAGCAAGGCAGCTTCGTTGACCAAGTTGGCAAGATCAGCGCCTGAAAAACCGGGCGTGCCACGTGCAAGCGTTTTGGCTTCCACATCTGGGGCCATTGGCACATTGCGCATGTGAACGGCCAAGATTTGTTCGCGGCCTTTCACATCAGGATTGCCAACAGTAATTTGGCGGTCAAAACGACCTGGGCGCAGAAGTGCAGGATCGAGCACGTCTGGGCGGTTTGTGGCCGCAACGATGATCACGCCTTCGTT
>JANXRO010000019.1 GCA_025356765.1 Hyphomicrobiales bacterium
AATGCGCTGAAACCAGCAGCAGTTGCTTGATCAGTAAAATTAGCACTGGTTGTGGGAAAAGCATATGTTATCGTGTTGCCAGACCAATAATTGCCGCTGCCAAGCTGAGCTAAAATCTGACCTGTCGTCCATATTGGCAAAGACATATTAGGGATCCCTCAAAATCAAAAATGATTACGAGCTTAGAACACAAAGCCTTTAGAATTGCGAAGCCAATAGCGGAATTTTTACTGAGTTTTAATTTGGGGTTAATGTTTGATAAATTTCACTTTCAAAAAAAATCAATCTTAACAATTGGACTTGAATCTACATTAGAATCTTTCTAAAGAAGAAATATGAAAAGTTTTTCCGAACTCACCGAACAAGAAATCATGGCCTTGGCCATTTCATCGGAAGATGATTGCGCCAAAACCTATGCAGGCTTTGCACAATCTTTGATGGAAGATTACCCGGCCTCGGCCAAGGTTTTCATTGAAATGGCGGAAGAGGAACATGATCATCGCCGCAGTTTGGCGGCACTTTATCGTGAAAAGTTCGGTGATCATCTGCCCTTGATTTTGCGCACAGATGTAAAAGGCTTTGTGAAGTTAAAACAGGCATCAGCTTTTGAAAAGCTGAACATCGATTCAATGCGCCGCCATGCCGAAGTGGTGGAACTTGAAAACTATCGTTTCTATGCCGAAGCCACGGCCCGCGCCACAGATCCTCAAATCAAAAAGCTGCTTGGTGAATTGGCGGAAGCCGAAAAGGGCCATGAATCCTTGGCCAGCAAATTGGGCGTGGCCCATCTAACGGCTGATGCAAAAATCAGCGAAACAGAAACGCAAGCCCGCAAGTTTTTACTGCAAATTGTGCAACCAGGTCTGGTGGGCCTAATGGATGGATCAGTTTCCACTTTAGCGCCGATTTTTGCTGCGGCCTTTGCCACAGGCAGCACCTGGCAAACATTCTTGGTGGGTGTTGCCGCATCCATTGGTGCTGGCATTTCAATGGGCTTGGCCGAGGGATTGTCGGATGATGGCAAGCTGACGGGCAGGGGGCACCCCGCCATTCGCGGCTTGGCATCTGGTATTATGACAGCTGTAGGTGGCCTTGGTCACACGTTGCCATTTCTCATTACAGATTTTCACACCGCGTTTGTTTTGGCCGTGATTGTGGTTCTGATCGAATTGGCCGCCATTTCCTATATCCGTTATAAATATATGGAAACGCCGATTTTGAAAGCAACCTTGCAAATTGCTTTGGGTGGCGCGTTGGTTTTTGCTACTGGCATATTAATCGGCAGTGCCTAACTTTGTTCCGGCATTCGTATAACCAAAAGGCAAGTCACCTTTAAGATTGGTGACGCGCTTGTGGATCAACGCATCGAATATCTGATCGACAGCCTGTTTGGCACCGGCTACTCGTGAAGGGTGGTCTGTGTCGGCAGCTGCGTGCGGCAAAAGCAAAATTCTTTCACGATATTTTTCTGCCAATGCCAGATAGGGCACCAATGGGCCGCTCAACGTGCCCTCATGGTCTTTAAAAATATCCGCATCAATGGCCGCATTGGCAACTTTGCCAGAGGCCATGGCCGCCTCGAGTGCATTCGTATCGACACATTCACCGCGATCAAAATTTAGCAGAGTTGCGCCGTGGTTGAGGCGTTGCAAAACTTCTGAGTTGATTAATTCAGCATTGGCATAGCGGCCCTCGTGCAGTCGCCCAAGCCCGGTGTGCACACTTAAAACATCTGCACCCTTGGCAGCACTTGCAACAGTCTCGAATGCCTGAAAGCCATCGGCCTTGATACGTTCGTGGTGGGTCGCCCGCGCAAAAATCTGAACGCGCATTCCGAACGCAAAAGCCAGCTTTGCTAATTCCATGCCGATATTGCCATAGCCTAAAATGGCAATAGTTTGCCCTTCAAGTTTTGCTGTGGGAAAGGCGCGCAGATCTTTTCCGGTGTCAAATTCACCGCGCAAAACCTGCGCTTGAATGGCATCGAAAGGCAAATCAGGCCTGAACCGCAAAAGCGCCTTCATCGTCATTTGTGCGGTGGCCCGTGCGTTAAATCCGGGTGTGTTCATCAGTGGGGCTTGGCCACCAACGCCATTGCCACCGCCCCATGACGTTGAACCCATGTTGCCAGTTCCAGCACCAATACGCACACCACCTTGGTGAAACACCGCTTGGGGCGGAATGAATGTTGCAGCGGCAATCACAGCATCATATTGGCCTTGAGATGTATGGCTTAAAACTTCTTCTGTTGTTGACAGGTTTGGCAAATAGAAAAAATGCAATGTTTCAACATTGCTCACGCTATATAATTCAGCATCACCAAAATGAAATACGCCGCCTTTGGCCTCAATGCGAGTTTTAACTTCACTCGGATCAGGCTGCCCATCTGCCCCAAACGCCAAGCCCACCAAATCGCAAATTAAAATGCGATATGTCATGCTTTAACTTTTCTGTTTTCGAGCGTCATAATTGCCAGTCCGCTGGTCACAATAATAACCATGCCCAACACTGAAATCCAATTCGGCACATCTTTGAATAGAACAAACCCAAAGATAACAGCGAATAAAAGAAAACTATAATAAAACGGAGCAACCGCTTGGGCTGATGCATGGCGGTAAGCCAACAATGTAAAATAATGGCCAAGCATCATAAACAGGCCGGCCGCGAAAGTAAGCTGAACCACAACGAAAGAAGGCATGATCCAATGCTCAAATATTAATCCGCAAATCAACGCAGAAGTTAGAACCACCAAAATCAGAACCAATGTCGAAAGCAGCGCGGGCACAGTTCCAGAAATTTGCCGAGCTGCCAAATCGCGCAAGGCAGCGAAAATTGCTGTTATAAATGCCAATAAAATAAATGGCGAACTTGCCGCATTGCCGGGCTGGGCCACAAGCAGCGCGCCAAAAAAACCAAGCCCCACAAGACATAGCCTCAAAGCGGTGGATTTTTCGCGATGAATGAAAATCATTCCCAATATCACCAGAAGCGGGGTGATTTGAAAAATCGCTGTCACATCCCCAATCGGTGAATGGGCCAATGCCAGAATGTAAGTTAGAATTGCAACGGATTCCAATCCTGCCCGAAGCATAACATGGCGATCAAATGCTGTGCGCCAGTTTTGAAGATCGCCCATAAAACTTAATAGAATAACTGCAAAAAAAGTTCCAGACAGACCGCGCAACAACAACACCTCATAGGGCGGAAGTGCTGCAATGGCCAGTTTCATAAAACTATCATTTAAAACGAAAGCAAAGCCACTCAGCAACATAAAGCCGATGCCACGTAAATTGGAACTGTGAGCCATTAACGAAATAATAACCTTAATTGTAAACTGGCTTCATGCATCAAGATAGCTTAACCTGCAATTAATAATAATAATCCAGCCTCGACGACAGGGCCTCGTGGCGGAATGTCTACGCGGCGGGGTGCAAACCTGCTCATCTTGGTTCAAATCCAGGCGAGGCCTCCAACTCTCTTTCAACTGCCCGCCGTTAAAACGCCTTTTCGAAAGGCAGCTGGGCTGGTTTGAAAACGTTTTTCAAAAGCGTCATAGAAACTTGAAAGCGAGCGAAACCCGCAATCAAATGCTATTGTCGTTACGTTGAGATCTGTGGCAATCAGCATAGACCTTGCAGCAGCTAATCTTTGACGCGTGATGGATTGTTTGATTGTAAGGCCCAACACCCGTTTAAACAGGCTCATCGCATAATTGGGGTGCAAACCAACAGCTCGTCCCACGTCATCTGTTGAAATATCTTCAAGGGCATTCTCTCCGATAAAGCGCGCCATCGCTTCGACCTTGTGAACGCGGTTATGATCATGGTCGTGATGTGCGGCAACCTGTGCAACTGGTTGCGCGTTGCGCAAGTCATGCCACCCTTCGCGGTCTAGCCTACGTACACGCGCGGTAAGTTCGTCTCGTACAATGGGTTCAAGCGAGCGATCGCCTGAAAGCAAGTCGAGCCTCCAACGGGCAAACATATCAAAATCATATGATTTCAAGTCGAGCGCCTCAATCAACGCTCCACCAAAAATCGCTTGGCGCAGGTGGCTCAATGTAGGCAATTCCAAAAAAACCGCCATGGGCACATAAAGCACAACAAATTCTGTTTCGGGCGCACATTCAACCACTTGATGTGGAATCATGCCCCAGAACAACGCCAAGCGCCGTTCGGGCAGATTAAGTTCACGCCCGTCGAACCAATATTTCATATGGCCTTTGGTGACGAGATTAAACTCAACCTGGCTATGCATATGCGGGCCTGGCATGCGTTGCACACGAGTGGTTTTTCCAGCGCAAAAACTATGGTCTCCAAACACCACAACTGGGTATCCGCGATCCATATAGGGATTGGCGGGAACGCTTTCGTCGATGTAAGTTTTATAATCCATGATCTTAGAATTCCGGAAATGATCATTCGAATTTCGGAAGAACCTTGCGGGTTTTCAAGGCATCGTCAAGTTTAATCCGCGAAAATGCGGAAATCAAAACTAGCCCCAGCCATGGTGGCAGGGGTCTATGGGAGAAAGACATGACATTAATTAAGGGCCTTTCTGGCCTTGCTCTTGGGCTTGCGCTATCAGCCACAACAGCCATCGCAGGCACCATTGTGCTCAACTCAGATCAATCAGATCCAGCGCCAAAAAAGGCCATGGAAGGTTTGATCGCAGGTTTTGAAAAAGCCAATCCAGATATTAAAGTGAAGTGGAACAACTTTGACCATGAAGGTTATAAGGCTGCAATCCGCAACTTCTTGACGGCTGATGCTCCAGATGTTGCTGCATGGTATGCTGGCAACCGCATGGCGCCATTTGTTAAGGCAGGATTGTTTGAAGATGTGTCGGATGTTTGGAAAGACAACGGCCTTGATGATCAGCTGAAATCAGCTGCTGCTTCAATGACGATTGATGGCAAGAAGTGGGGCGTTCCCTACACCTATTATCAATGGGGCATTTATTACAACAAAGACGTTTACAAAAAAGCCGGCGTGACCGAGCCAAAAAATTGGGCTGAATTTGTTGCCAATTGCGAAAAAATCAAGGCAGCTGGTGCTGATTGCTTAACCACTGGCGATAAAGGCGGCTGGCCTGCTGCTGGCATTTTCGATTACATCAACATGCGCACCAATGGCTATGAATTCCACATGGATTTGACAGCCGGCCGCGTGAAGTGGACTGATCCAAAGGTTAAAGCAGCATTTGCTGAATGGGCCAAAGTAGTGCCCTATATGTCAGCAAACTCAACTGCGATTGATTGGCAAGATGCTGCGGCCTTAATGGCACAAGGCAAAGCTGCCAATTATGTCATGGGCAATTTCGCTGTGGATACGTTCAAAAAAGGCGGCATGACCAACGACAATCTTGGTTTCTTGATATTCCCGGAAATTACGCCAGGTGTTGCCCGTTCAGAAGAAGCCCCGACAGATACATTCCACATTCCGTCGGGTGCCAAAAACAAACCTGATGCAAAGAAGTTCTTGGCCTATCTGGCCTCGGCTGATGCGCAAACAGCAATGAACGGCATTTTGGGCCAATTGCCTGTGAACAACAAAGCCAAGGCCGCTGATGATCCATTCATCAAGGCAGGTTTTGAAGAACTGTCTTCTGCCCATGCTTTGGCACAGTTCTTTGATCGCGATGCGCCTGCCGATATGGCAAAGGCAGGCATGGATGGCTTCCAAGAGTTCATCACACATCCAGACCATATCGACGCAATTCTTGAGCGCCTCGATAAGGTAGCTGCCAAGGTTTATAAGTAATCTTCCCGCGACGGGGGCCGGATCTTTCTTACTCAAGGTCCGGCCCTTTATTTTCTTCTGAAAGGGTGGAATATGGAAAAAACCAGCCAAATGGGTTTTTGGAAAAAGCATCAACGCGCCTTAGCGCCGTGGATGTTTCTCGCCCCGGGCATACTTATGTTTATGGTCTATGTGATTTATCCAATTTTTCAGTCCATCGGCATCAGCTTTTATGAATGGGATGGCCTTGGGGCTAAAACCTATGTTGGTCTTCAAAACTATAGAGACCTGTTGACGGATGATTCATTTTCCACTTCGCTTAAAAATAATGTGATTTGGCTTTTACTTTATCTTTTAGCCATTCCAGCGGGCTTGGCCGTGGCGCTTTTTCTGAACCAAACAGTCGCCGGCATCAGGCTTTATAAATCTCTTTTCTTTTTTCCGTTTGTCATCAGCCAAGTTGTCGTTGGCCTTATTTTCACTTGGTTTTATGCGCCGGGTTTTGGCATTTTGCCTCATGTGATCAATTTCTTTACGGGCACGCCAACGGCCATTCTTGCTGATGATCGTTTTGCAACGTTGGGCGTTATTGCTGCGGGCCTTTGGCCGCAGACTGCCTATTGCATGATCTTGTATCTCACCGGCTTGAACAACATCAGCCCAGACCAAGTTGAAGCTGCACGCATGGATAACGCCAAAGGCTGGTCTATGTTGTGGCACATTATCATTCCGCAATTGCGCCCCGCCACGTTCATTGCTTTGGTTGTAACTGTCATCGGCGCTTTGCGTTCTTTCGATTTGATTTCGGTGATGACAGTGGGCGGGCCTTTTGGCTCCACCCGCGTGTTGTCTTATTTCATGTATGAACAATCACTATCGGAATATGGAACGGCCATGGGTTATGGC
>JANXRO010000051.1 GCA_025356765.1 Hyphomicrobiales bacterium
AGACGCTTGCCATAGAGTTCAACCACATCAACATGACCCGCAATGCGTTGATACATCAACGGTTGGGTGAAGCTTGGTTCATCAGTTTCATTATGGCCATAACGCCTGTAACAGAACATATCGATGACAACTGGTTTTTTAAATTGCTGACGAAATTCAACAGCAACTTTGGCCGCAAACACCACAGCTTCAGGATCATCGCCATTCACATGAAAGATTGGCGCTTCGATCATCTTGGCAATATCAGATGGATAGGGCGAAGAACGCGACCACAAGGGCGATGTGGTAAAACCAATTTGGTTGTTGATGATGAAGTGAATTGACCCACCAGAGCGATGGCCCTTCAAGCCCGAAAGCCCGAAACATTCGGCAATAACACCTTGGCCAGCAAATGCGGCATCACCATGGATGAGCAAAGGCAGAACTGATGTGCGTTCCTTATCACCGCGTTGATCTTGCTTGGCCCGCGCCTTGCCCAGAACCACAGGATCAACAATTTCCAAATGAGAAGGGTTGGCCGTCAGCGACAAATGAACCGTGTTGCCATCAAACACACGATCGGATGATGATCCCAAATGATATTTTACATCGCCTGAACCTTCCACCTCATCAGGGGTGGAAGAGCCGCCTTGAAATTCATGGAAAATGGCTGAAAATGGTTTTGCCATAACATTGGCCAAAACATTCAATCGACCACGATGCGCCATGCCCAACACAATTTCTTGAACACCAAGCTGGCCGCCACGTTTGATAATTTGCTCTAAAGCGGGGATCATGCCTTCGCCACCATCGAGCCCAAAGCGCTTGGTGCCAGTATATTTAACATTCAGAAATTGCTCAAAGCCCTCAGATTCAATCAACTTGTTGAGGATGGCTTTTTTGCCTTGCACCGTGAAGGTGATTTCTTTGTCAGGCCCTTCGATGCGCTGTTGCAGCCAGGCTTTTTGGGCAGGGTCTGTAATGTGCATAAACTCCACACCCAACGTGCCGCAATAAGTGCGCCGAAGAATATCAATCACCTGGCGAATGGTGGCTTGCTCTAGGCCCAAAACATTGTCGAGAAATACAGGCCTGTCCATGTCAGCTTCGGTAAAGCCATAGCTTGCAGGATCAAGCTCTGGGTGGCTGGCAGGCTCTTTCAATTTCAACGGATCGAGATCAGCCGCCAAATGGCCGCGCATACGGTACGCTCTGATCATCATCAGCGCGCGCACAGAATCGAGCGTGGCTTTTTTTACTGTGTCGGGAGCGGGTTGTGCGATAGGCGAAGCCACTGGGGCCTTAGCCACTTCGGCTTTTGCGCGGGCTTCAATTTTTGGCGCTAAGGTTTTTTCATAGGCGGCCCAATTGCCATCTAAGGCGGCGGTGAACTCATCTGCCGGCTTTGCTGGCCAATCGGCGCGTTGCCATGAGGGGCCTTGGTTTGGTTGCTCATCTCCAAAAAGATAATACGACTGCTCAAACGCTGTCGTGTCGTCAGATTTATCCATCTTTTCACCCGCCGTTCAACGCTGGTCTTTGGCACAATCGCCAACTTACCAGTCGGGCACAATCGCCCGTGTAAACTCTTGTCTTAGATTATGCTTTAATTATGCCTGAATTGTTACGATTTCAATGCCTGCAACAGTGTTTCACCCAAAAGAGCTGGCGAATCTGAAACATGAATGCCAGCGCGCTTCATGGCTTCCACTTTCGAACCTGCGTCACCCTTACCACCGGAAATAATCGCACCGGCGTGGCCCATGCGGCGGCCCGGAGGGGCTGTGCGGCCCGCAATGAAGCCTGCCATTGGTTTTTTGGTTTTATTGGTGCGGATGAATTCAGCCGCATCTTCTTCTGCTGAGCCGCCAATTTCGCCAATCATGATGATCGATTTGGTTTCAGGGTCACCTAAGAACATTTCCAGCATATCGATAAATTCAGTGCCCTTTACCGGGTCGCCGCCAATGCCCACGGCCGTGGTTTGGCCAAGGCCAGCCCGCGTGGTTTGGAAAACGGCTTCATAGGTGAGCGTGCCAGAGCGTGAGACGATGCCAACATTGCCTTTTTTGAAAATGTTGCCGGGCATAATGCCAATCTTGCATTCATCAGGTGTTAAAACACCGGGGCAGTTTGGCCCGATGAGGCGGGATTTGGAGCCAGATAATGCCCGCTTAACCTTAACCATATCCAAAACCGGAATGCCTTCGGTGATGCACACAATCAGCGGAATTTCCGCATCAATGGCTTCAAGAATGGCATCAGCCGCGAAGGGAGGCGGCACATAGATGACTGAAGCATCAGCGCCAGTTTTCTCGCGAGCAGCATGAACGGTATCAAACACAGGTAGGCCCAAATGTTTTGTGCCGCCTTTGCCCGGGGTCACCCCGCCCACCATCTGCGTGCCATAAGCAATCGCTGATTGCGAATGGAATGTGCCCGCTTCACCAGTAAATCCCTGGCAGATGACTTTGGTTTTTTTAGAAACGAGGATCGACATGAGCTAGTTCACTTTCGAGAAATTGGTACTTGTGAATGTAAGAAGGCTTGTCAAATCTCCGGTCACGAACACCACCGTGACATGAGGATTGCTTCCTGGGAGCTTGAGATAAGCATGAGCCGAGTCAGGGTGAGACGGAGCACTTAAGACATCCCCCAAAAAGGGTCCAAAGTTTTTGTCTTTGGCGAGTCGTTGCTGCAACTCCAAAAAATCGCTTTTTACAACTTTACTGTGAAAAAGGACTGTGCAAATTTTTGTCTCGGCGTCTGGATAGACGATTTTCTCAGCATCTATTGAAAAGTTATTCTTCTCGTCGAAAAAACCCGCAAACCAATAACTACTCGCAGAGATTGGTTGCCTCTTAACACTAAGGCCAAACGCCACTGCTTGCTGCTGGATATCATCTCCGTTCATCATCCAACCACCACAAATTGAAACTATCCCACCAAACAGATCTTGCTTCACTTCGGCATCACATGGAATCGTAGTGAAACAAAGCGACAAGAGAATAATTACAATTGTTCCGAGCCCTTTCACGCGGCGTCCTTTACAGCTTTAACAATTTTTTGCGCAGCATCGTTCAAATCATCGGCGGGCAGAACATTCAGGCCGGAGTCGGTGATAATCTTTTTGCCCAATTCCACGTTAGTGCCTTCCAAGCGCACCACCAGCGGAACCTTCAAGCCCACATCGCGCACGGCAGCCACAACGCCTTCTGCGATTACATCACATTTCATAATGCCGCCGAATATGTTGACGAGAATGCCCTTCACGCGCGGGTCAGCGGTGATGATCTTGAAGGCGGCCGTCACTTTTTCTTTAGTTGCACCTCCACCCACATCGAGGAAGTTGGCAGGTTCTGCACCATAAAGCTTAATGATATCCATTGTCGCCATCGCCAAACCAGCGCCGTTGACCATGCAGCCGATGGAACCATCCAAGGCCACATAAGAAAGATCATATTTCGACGCTTCGATTTCCTTGGGGTCTTCTTCGGTGAGATCACGCAAGGCCACAATATCCGGATGGCGCATCAGCGAATTGGAATCGAAGTTCACTTTGGCATCGAGGCAAATCAATTGATTGTCTTTGCTGACAACCAGTGGGTTGATTTCGAGCAAGCTCATATCTGAATCAACAAAGGCCTTATAAAGCTGACCCATCATTTTGCTGCATTGCTTGGCAAGGTCGCCTTCCAGCTTCAACGCATTGGCAATGCGGCGCCCCACATAAGGCTGATAGCCAGCAGCAGGATCCACATGAATGGTGATGATTTTTTCTGGCGTGTTGTGGGCAACATCTTCAATGCTCATGCCGCCTTCGGTGGAAGCGATGAAAGCCACGTTGGAGGTTTCACGGTCCACCAACATTGACAAATAAAGTTCACGCGCAATAGCAGTGCCTTCTTCAATATAAAGGCGTTGCACCAACTTGCCTTGTGGCCCAGTTTGTGGGGTCACCAAAGTCATGCCCAAAATGCGCGTGGCTTCAGTTTTCACATCAGCGATAGATTTTACAACTTTCACCCCACCACCAAGCCCGCGACCACCCGCATGGATTTGCGCTTTCACCACCCATACAGGGCCGGGTTGAGCTTCAGCGGCCTTGACCGCTTCATCAACTGTGAAGGCCGCAGTGCCTCTTCCGGTGTTCACGCCAAATTTGCGCAACAGTTCCTTGGCTTGATATTCGTGGATGTTCATTATGCAAGCTCCGGTGCCAGAGTTTTTGCCGCAGCCATAAGGCCATGAACGGCATCGACAGATTTTTGGAAACCGGCTTTTTCTTCTGCGTTCAGCTGCACTTCAACAATGCGCTCAACACCTTTTTCACCAATCACAATGGGCACGCCCACGTAAGTTCCACTCACGCCATATTGGCCAGTTAGATGCGCCGCACAAGGCAACACGCGTTTGAAATCTTTCAAATAGCTTTCAGCCATGGCAATGGCTGATGAGGCAGGTGCGTAATAGGCTGAACCCGTTTTGAGAAGGCCCACAATTTCAGCGCCGCCATCACGGGTGCGCTGAACGATCTGGTCGATTTTTTCCTGAGTGCTCCAACCCATTTTAACCAGATCAGGCACCGGAATGCCCGCCACGGTGGAATAACGTGTGAGCGGCACCATCGTGTCGCCATGCCCGCCCATAACGAAGGCGTTCACGTCTTTGACAGACACTTTAAATTCTTCGGCAAGAAAATGTTGGAACCGCGCTGAGTCCAAAACACCTGCCATGCCGATTAACATATGTGTGGGCAAGCCTGAGAATTTTTGCAAGGCCCAGACCATCACATCGAGGGGGTTAGTGATGCAGATCACAAACGCATTGGGCGCATGAGCTTTAAGGCCTTCGCCCACAGCTTTCATAACCTTGAGATTGATGCCCACCAGATCATCGCGGCTCATGCCGGGCTTACGGGGAACACCTGCGGTAACGATGCACACATCGGCACCCGCAATGGCCTCATAAGAATTGGCACCGACAAGTTTTGCATCAAAACCTTCAACCCCGCCAGATTGGCTGAGATCTAATGTTTTGCCTTGGGGCAGGCCTTCGGCAATATCAAACACCACAACATCGCCTAATTCTTTAAGTGCAATCAAATGGGCCAATGTGCC
>JANXRO010000066.1 GCA_025356765.1 Hyphomicrobiales bacterium
CCACAGCTTCGGGCAAGGCCCAAAACCGTCGCGTTGAAATTACAATTTTGCCGCTGGCTTAACGTGACAGAGGCCAAATTCACGCTTGCCATCGGCGGTCTTTCACATGACCAAGCCTTCCAAGAAATGTCAAAGATCGAAGATCATTTGGCCTTGGATGCTTTGGCCGTTACTATAAACGAAACTGATGAAGCCCGAGCGATTTGGGAAACCGTGGCGTGGTTTGCAACAGAGGCTGAGGCCGAACAAGCGCGTTTGTTGCTAAACCCCCATGCAGTCATAGCCGCAGTGCCGCAAAAAGATTGGGTGCGTGAATCACTGCTGGGCCTAAGCCCCGTAATGGCTGGGCGGTTTTTTCTTCATGGCAGCCATGATCGCGCCGTCCGCCGCGCAGGCGGCATTTCAATAGAGATCGATGCGGGCACAGCGTTTGGCACGGGCCATCACGGCACAACGGCGGGCTGTCTTTCGGCCCTGGATGATATTTTAAAACGCCACCGTCCAAAACGCATTCTTGATTTGGGCACAGGAACGGGCGTTCTGGCCATTGCTGCCAACAAGACTTTGAAGGCAAAAGTTTTGGCCACAGATATTGATGCCGAAGCTGTTCGCGTTACCAAACTCAATGGCGTGCTGAATGGTGTGGGCCCTCTATTACAGGGTGTGACGGCAGCGGGCCTTCACCACCACAGCATTCGCAATGCGGCCCCCTATGATTTGATTTTTGCCAATATCTTGGCTGGCCCTTTGGCGGCCTTGGCACCAGGCCTCTGTGCAATTTTGCAACCGGGTGGCCATTTGATATTGTCGGGCCTAACAGTGGATCAGTTGCGCTGGGTTAAAGCCTGCTATATCAATCGAGGCCTAAGACCAACCCGAATAATCAGAAACGCAAATTGGATTGCCTTGGTGCTTACAAAAAGCAAAAGCCGCTTTTCAAAGCGGCTTTCACACAATATCGAAGGTTTGGGTTATGCCCGAGACCTATGAGGCTTATTTGCCCCAAACGCTGAAGTGGATATCGCCACGGCGCACGCCAATATCGGCAAGCAACCTGTCATCAAGCTGGTGCAACTGGCGAACGGCGCGCTTGCCTGCCACAAAATCTTTCATTCGAACCATAAGGCCGCGACCGCTATTAAACCCAGCATTGCGGGTGGTTTCACGATCCATTGATAACAAAGTCACTTTAATTCTCCATTCGTTGAATGCTGCGATGCAGCAAATTTACATGCAAATTTCACATGGCATATTAGTCGCTGTGAGTGTTGCTATAAAAACTGAGTTAGGCGGCAATTATAGCAATATTATGACGCGACCACGCCAATCTGATGATTTTAGCTCTTCTATAAAAAGCCTTAACAAGCCGTTAATTGCCAATTAGTTATGCAATTTAAGCATATCTAATCTGCGTTAAAAAAGGACACTCTGCAATGCAAACGAACAAACTCAAACTCGCCGCTCTTCGCAAGCTTTTGAAAGCGCAAAATCTTTCTGGATTCATCGTGCCGCGACAAGACGAATTTCAGGGCGAATATGTGGCCGCTTATGCCGAGCGTTTAAAGTGGCTGACTGGGTTTGCAGGCTCATGGGGCATGGCGATTGTGCTGCAGCAGAAAGCCGCAATTTTTGTTGATGGTCGTTATACAACGCAAGTTAAAGAGCAAGTTGATACAGCGCTTTTTGCGCCAAAACATTTGATCGATGAGCCACCGAACGCTTGGATCGAGAAGGAATTAAAAAAAGGCCAACGCTTGGGCTTTGACCCCATGTTGACAACGATGGCAGATGCCAAACGCCTTTTCGCTGCATGTCATAATGTGGGGGCCGAATTTGTTGCTGTAGAAAAAAATCTCATAGACCAAATTTGGGCAGACCAGCCTGCCCGTTCACAAAAACCGCTCTCGGTTCAACCACTGAAATTTGCGGGCGTTACGGTCAAAGCAAAACTTGCAAGCTTGGCCAAAGCAATGAAACAAAGTGGCTTGGCTGCGACAGTGATTACCGAACCTTCGTCCATCGCATGGGCATTGAACCTACGTGGCAGCGATGTTCCCTGCACGCCTGTGGTTTTAGCCTTCGCCATTATCCACCAAACAGGCAAAGCAGATCTGTTCATTGAAGCCGAACGGCTTGATGCCCAAGTGAAAGCCGCGCTGAAAACAATTGTGAATGTGCGTAAACCAAAAGATCTCAAAGCTGCGTTGAAAGCCTTCGCTAATAAAAAAATAGCCATCGACGAAAGTTCTGCACCTGAATTGGTGCGTGCCATTTTGGCGAAAGCCAAAGCACACATCATTGCCGCCCAAGATCCCTGCACCATGCCCAAAGCGCAAAAAAATAAAGTGGAACAACAAGGAGCAAGAGATGCACAATTGCGCGATGGCTTGGCACTGACAAAGTTTCTGCATTGGCTTAGCGTTGAAGCGCCGCATGGAAAATTATCCGAGGCAGACGCAGCCACACGACTTTACGAATTTCGCAAAGAAGATCAGGCCCTGCTCGATCTTTCATTTGATACAATTGCCGCAGCTGGCCCCAACGCGGCAATTCCGCACTATCATCTCAATCCGCACCATTGTCTTACGTTGAAGAACAACGGAATTTTTCTGATTGATTCAGGTGGGCAATATCGTGATGGCACAACTGATGTCACCCGCACTGTAATCGTGGGCCAGCCAACCGATGAAATGAAAGATCGTTTCACGCGCGTGTTAAAGGGCATGATTGCACTTTCGCGTTTGCGATTTCCCAAGGGCACAACAGGCGCACATATCGATGCTTTGGCCAGAGCAAACTTGTGGGCAGCAGGCCTCGATTTTGATCACGGCACGGGCCATGGCGTTGGAAGCTATCTTTCAGTGCATGAAGGCCCTGCTCGCATCAGCAAGGCCAGCCATGTTCCTTTGGAAGTGGGGATGATTTTATCGAACGAGCCCGGCTATTATAAACCCGGCCACTATGGCATTCGCATTGAAAACCTTTTGATCGTTCAAGAAGCCAACGCAATTGACGGGGGCGAACGCAAAATGATGGGCTTTGAAACACTCACCCTGGCACCGATTGATCGTAATTTAATCGCCCAACATTTGCTAACGCGCGAAGAGCTTCATTGGCTTGATGAATATCACGCGCGCGTGCTGCAAGAAGTTGGCCCAAAACTGGTTGGCCCCGCTGCCGCTTGGCTTAAAACGGCATGCGAGAAATTGAATTAGCTCGCGGGCCTTCCAAACAGCGCTTCGAACAATTTGCGATCTCGGCCATAAATATCGGTGCGGAATTCGATACCGTTCTCACTGGAAAATGCGGTTGCATAAATCAAATGAACTGGAATGCGCTGGGGCAAGTTAACCCGCGTGTTCTGTCCTGAGGCCCAAACGGCGTCAACCGCCGCATGGTCCATGCCAGTTCGTTCCAACATCGAATAAGCCAAATCTGCGGGCCGCGATAAACGAATGCAACCATGGCTGAAAGCCCGGGTTGTGCTGGCAAATTTCTCTTTTGCTGGCGTGTCATGCAGATAAATGTTGAACCTGTTCGGCAACATGAATTTAACTTTGCCCAAAGCATTTTTAGGGCCAGGCATTTGGCGGAATGTGAACGGGAACGACCCCGCACCATATTGCGCCCAATTGATTGCTCCCCAGTTTGCCAATTTTCCACCAGCATAAACTTCAAAATCATCCGCATAGGCGAGTGGATTGGCTTTTAGCTTTGGGAGCATTTCTTTGATGGCAAGATCATAAGGCACGGTCCAATAAGGATTGAGTTCAATATATTCCATGGATCCTGAAAATTCTGGCGTTTGCGTTGCCACTGCACCTGCCACAACATTCATGCGATCAACAATTGTGTTCGACATAACGTGTTGCAATTCAAAGGCAGCAATATTCACCAGAAAATGTTCATCGCCCAGATTGTCTGGCATCCAACGCCAGCGCTCCATATTTAAAATAATCTGCTTTTGGCGTTCATCCGGCCGGATATTCATGGCAACCAGGGTTTGCTTTCCAAGCTGCCCCTTGGCTTCCAGCCCATGGCGCACTTGAAACCGCCGCACCGCGATGGCCAGATTTTGATCATAAGCTGTTGAGCCATTATCGGCCCATTCAAAATCACCTGTCAGGCTGAGCAGCCTTCGAACGGCCGGAATGCGGGCATCTGAACCGCCCGGCATTACATTTGGCCCCGGCCCAATTGAGGGCCAATTAATGCCCCCCGCAATCACATCAGTGTATACTTTCAGCATTTTTTTCAATGCTTGGTAATGTGAATTCTTGGGCTCAAAACCATTGAGAAATTTATTGGCATCGGGTGCTTTTTTTAAATCTGCCAAAACTCTCTGCACGTCGATGGTTTTCGGATTCCGAAAAAGATTGGGATCAACCTTCTGAGGAACCACCCGACCAATTTTCAAATCTGCCGCATAAGAAACTAAAATAGCTGAAAAATAAAGTTCAGCATGCGCGGCCTGTGTCAGATCACCTGTTTTTGCTGCGTCGCGTAGTTGCAACAACGTGTCTGCCGGATAATCTTGCGAGTTAAGCCCATCATAAGGAGCCATGCGAATGCGAGATACAAACTGATCCATCCGGCCTGCGTTGAACCAATAAATTGGCCCATTGCCTGCAATATAATGCGCAGTTAACGCCGGACGAATCCGCTCAATCGGAAGTTCCATGCGTTGGCCAGATGAGAGCAACTGTTTAACAGCCGCCTGCAAACTGG
Source organism: Hyphomicrobiales bacterium (assembly GCA_025356765.1). GTDB lineage: Bacteria > Pseudomonadota > Alphaproteobacteria > Rhizobiales > Aestuariivirgaceae > Aestuariivirga. The sequence continues at coordinate 4,729 of JANXRO010000066.1, forward strand.
CCAAATCTTGGGCCTGCACTGGTGACAACACACAGAACCACATCACCAAAATTAAACTTAAGCGTTTTACAAAGTGCATGATAATCAGCAGCTCCGACTCAAAAAACCAACATATCACACGTTAAGCAGCAGATACTCCCGTTCCCAAGCACTAATTGTTCGGCGGAAGTGCTGCATCTCTTGATACTTCACGTCATTATAAGCTTCGCAGAATTGATCGCCTAAAATGTTGCGCAAGGCTTTGGTATAAGCCAATTTGTCGAGCGCCTCATCCAAGCTAATGGGCAAAGTATGGGCATAGCGATAGGCCGAACCTGTAACGGGTTCTGATGGCTTAATCTTCTCTGTCATACCTAAATAACCGCAGGCTAGCGAAGCCGCAAAGGCAAGATATGGGTTTGAATCAGCACCTGCCACACGATTTTCAACGCGCAAATTAGCCGGATCAGATGAAGGCACGCGCAGCGAAACCGTGCGATTATCCACCGCCCAATGCACGTTCGTGGGGGCATCAGATTCTGGCACAAGCCTGCGATATGAATTCACATTGGGGGCAAACAATGGCAACGCTGCCGCTAAATAACGTTGCAACCCACCAATGTGATTGAGGAACTGCTTTGAAGGCTTGCCATCCCTATCCGCAAAAATATTCTTGCCAGTGCGGGCGTCTAAAACCGATTGGTGAATATGCATCGACGAACCAGGCTCGTTCTCATGCGGCTTGGCCATAAACGTGGCGTAAACATCATGCTTCAATGCCGCTTGGCGCACTGTGCGTTTGAACAAAAACACTTGGTCTGCCAATTCAAGCGGGTCGCCATGATTGAAATTAATTTCCAACTGCGCAGGCCCGCTTTCATGCGAAAGCGTATCCACATCCAGTTCCTGGGCCTCGCACCAATCATAAATATCTTCAACAATGGGGTCAAAGTCGTTGGCGGCATCAATGCCGTAAGCTTGGCCACCGGCTTCTTTGCGTCCAGAGCGCCCAACGGCAGGATCCAAAGGATAATCAGGATCAATGTTTTTCTTTACCAGATAAAATTCAAGCTCTGGTGCCACAATCGGCTTCCAGCCCTTGTCTTTATAAAGTTGCAACACCCGTCGCAAAACACTGCGTGGTGAAATTGTCACTGGCTTATCATCAAGGTGATAAGCATCACAGATTACTTGGGCCGTGGGCTCAGTATACCAAGGCACCAATCTGATTGTGTCCACATCCGGCTGCATATAAATATCAATGGCGCTATCGCTCACTGCATCCGTGTCAGAGACAAATCGGCCATTAATTGTAAGAGTAAAAACTTCTTCGGGTACACGCAGCCCTTGCGACTTAATACCTTTGAGAAATTTCTTCGGCGGCAAAATTTTGCCCCGCGCGGTTCCAGACATATCTGCAACAAGGCACTCGACCTCGCTGATGCGATTGGAATTGATATAATCTTCAAATTTGGCTTGGCTCATGACACTTCATGTGTTGTTGACGATGTGTCCAGTCTAGCCTGCCTTGTTGACGTAAAGGAAGGGGGGCCGCTAAAGAAGCTTATGGCCGCATCAATTTCCGCACATTCTTATTACATCGACAGCGTCAATCGCATCATCAAAACCCAAGCTTTGCAAGAATCAATCAAAGCAGATGTCTGCATCATCGGTGCCGGCTATACGGGCTTATCTGCCGCTTTGGAACTGGCCCAGGCCGGATATAAAGTCGTTGTGCTCGAGGCTGAAACCATCGGCTATGGCGCATCAGGCCGGAACGGCGGACAAATTTGCACTGGTTTTTCACCCGGCCAGTCACGCCTGGAAGCGCAGCTTGGAAAGGCCGATGCAAAACGATGTTTTGATTTGGCCGAAGAATCCAAACGCTTGCTGGTTGATCGTATTGCCAACCATAAAATTGATTGCGATCTTCAGTGGGGCTATCTGCATTGCGTGCCAAAGCCCCACCAATTCAAAGATCTTGAAGCCTGGGCTGAAGAATATGAAACGCTTGGTTATGGCGGCAATACGCTTTTAACCAAACACGAGCTTGAACAAAAGCTGGGCAGCACGGCCTATCATGGCGCTTTGCGCGAAAGTCATGCCGGCCACATTCACCCCTTGAATTATTGTCTGGGCCTTGCCGATGCAGCAATTAAAGCAGGTGCCACAATCTATGAAAGCTCAGCCGCAATGGACATTAACACGGGCACATCACCCTTTGCCATAACAGCCAAAGGCCGTGTCGATGCAAAGTTTATGATCATCGCAGGCAATGCCTATTTGGGCAAAACCGTAAAGCCGCTTTATGGGCGCATTATGCCCGTTGCGAGCTATATCGTGGCCACTGAACCCTTGGGTGAGAACCGCGCCAAATCTTTGATCAAAGATAATGAAGCAGTGGCGAACACAAATTTCATTGTTGATTATTATCGCCGCTCTGCCGATCACCGCATGCTGTTTGGCGGCCGTGCCAGTTATTCCACGATGGACCCGGCAAATCTGCTGCAATCCATGCGCAAGCGGATGACATCAGTTTTTCCACAATTGGACGATGTTGAATTGACCCACGCTTGGGGCGGATTTATTGCCATCACATCCAACCGCCTGCCCGATTGCGGCAGGCTTTCGCCCACGGTTTTTTATGCCCATGGCTATTCTGGCCAAGGTGTTGCTCTGTCGGGCCTTTATGGAAAGCTGATGGCCGAAGCTGTGCGCGGAACTGCTGAGCGTTTTGATTTGCTGGCAAAAGTCAAGCACCTGCCCTTTCCTGGCGGCACACTGCGCACCCCCATATTAGTGGCAGCAATGATGTATTACCGTCTTAAGGATGCGTTGGCTTAGCCAGGCTTTTCATCTCGCTGGCCAATTCACCAAAACCAACGAAGCGATATTCATAAAGCAACCCAAGCCGTGCGGCAGCGGCTTCAGCTGATTGTTGAAGTTGCGCCTCTTCCGTTTGCGCCAAGTAAATCAGTTTTGTATAGTTGCCAAAATAATCCACCAACAATTCTGGGTGCCGATCAAGCCCCAAGCCTTCCCACATCAATTTATCAAAATGGCGCGCCAAATAATCTGTTAAAAAAAATGACGTCATGTCCTCATCAGCGCGCGCTGCAAATGCATCATTGCCAGAAAAGAATGCATAGCAATGTGGCCCATCAATGCGCTCCACGCCTTCTTCTGCCAACATAGCATCTAGCAAACCACCTGTTCCGCAATCGCCATACATCACAAAAATTTTGGTGTAATTCGCGCGATGCTCTCTAATTTTCTCGCGCAAGGCAGGCACAATGAACTGTGGCGTATTATGCCACTTTGCAGGCAGGCACTGAATATCAAACATCTGCCATTGATTGATTTCGATCAAAGACACAATTTCTCGCGCCAAAGCACCACAAGCCAAAAGCAATACTTGGCCTTTGTTAGTGTGATAGTCATACCGATCAGATGGTTTCAGTTCAGGGGTTTTCAATTTTCAAGCCTTCGACGAATGATAACGCATATTCATTCAACCATTCAATGAGATATTATTTGCGCATTGTTAACCATCTTGCACACTTGCGCGCAAATTGAGGCTACTCGATCAAATTGCGAAGTTAGATTTCAGTTCGCGTTAATAGGTTGCAGCTACCTTACGTGCATGTTCGGCGGCATGAGGTTGTTGAGCAGGTGCTGTAAGTAAATTGGAGAGTAATATGAAGAAATTTTTGAAGGACGAATCTGGCGCGACTGCAATTGAATATGGTTTGATTGCTGCTGCTATGGGCCTTGGCCTGGTAACTGTTATGCCAACATTGGCTGGCAGCATCACCGGCAAGTTCGGCTCGCTCGCAGGCCACGTTACTTCTGGTAAGTAATAAATTCTGGGTGCCTTCGTGGCATCCGAATATTCAAGAAAGCGCTGACTTTTGTCGGCGCTTTTTTTATGCCCAAATGCAAATTAATTTTATCAGTAACCAATTCTTCAGCATATTCAACGCTGATCGGAGATGTTTAAAATTGAAACATTCCGCTTCAGACCCCCTTAAAACCTTCACGCTAAAAACTATTTATATCCTCTGAGAGCCTAAGCATAACGCTTAAGACCGGGATGGTGCTGAATAACGGAGAGACATTATGAAGAAATTTTTGAAAGACGAATCAGGCGCAACTGCAATTGAATACGGCCTGATCGCCGCT